>JAAZEK010000135.1 GCA_012512335.1 Clostridiales bacterium
CCCAATCGTATATTTGTCCAAAAATATTTGAGTGAATATCTTGCAATGTTTTTGTATCAAAAACCTTATAAGATTGGTTGTAGACGGCAAGCATAGATAAGTTCGTTATATCTGCCTCGGCTCTACTTAATAAATCATGGTCTGTGATATTAGCAAGATTTTTTAATATATCTACATCATCATATAAATAAGGATCCCTCATCTTACACCTCCGCCATAAAGCCATACATATTTAGTGTGGATTGAAATATAGAAATAAAAGATTCATCTCCGACCTTCCACTTATCAATATTCTGTTGCGTAGTTTTGCTAGCATATACACCCTCAATGGCATTTAGTGCATTGGCGAAGGATGCACTACGTTCTTTTTGCACATTACTTAGCGAATCCATACCACAAGATAATTTAAGCAGGGTAAGGTGTCTGGCAATACTTTTATCAATTAGTTTAGCTGCTTGTTCCAGTTCTTTTAAGCGTACTTCAATTTTAGGAAGTTCAGCTTTATATTTCTTGCAACGTTCTACTTGTTCTTTTATAGTATCAACCTCATTTTCTTTTAGATACTTGCTTGTTATTTTTCCATCTACTCTATTTTGTAGATAGTAATATTGTTTTTCTTTAATAGTTTTCGTAGAAATATATCCCTCAGGAAGGGAAGGAAGTGTTTGCTCTATTTCATTTTTCTGTTGCAGAAGCTCTTTGTATTCATCTATAATAATTGCTGACATCCATTATCACCTCACTATTTAATAATATTATTATAACATATATTAACCTAATTATCAACATAATATTCATTTGTAGGTTAACTAGTGCGTGATATTTTTTAAGCTACGACAGGGATATAATCTATGGGGTCGGTGGTATTCATAAAGCCCATAACCGTTTCGCAAATTTGTTCGCTCTTATCAAACATAATAATCAAAGACAAGTATTAGTATCTTTACTCACTGATACATATTATCTATTTCGCTCTGCTTTATGTTGTCTTTTGTATATGTACATATTCTGATCTGATTTTTCCTTAACTGTTAAAATGTCATCGCCAGGCATAAACTCTGCCATTCCCACAGAGACATATGGTAAAATTTCTAGGGTATCTCTCATTCTATCCATCTGAGATATAAACTCTGAATAACAGCTATTACTATTCTTGGCGTCGTACAGCAACACACAGAATTCATCTCCTCCGATTCTGTAGCAATATCCACTCTTTCCATAAGCTTTTTTAATACAATCCGCAATACAAATAAGGCATTGATCACCTGTTGGATGTCCGTAATTGTCATTTATACTTTTAAACTCATCCACATCAAAAACTAACAAAACCGACTCTTTATTTAGCGTGTTTACTCTGTTAAAGTAACTTTTCTGACTCAATAAGCCAGTTAAGCCATCAACTTGTTGCCACATTTCGTTACAGTAGATATAGTACAATACTGACATTATCGTAATACAAAACCAAGTAACGTGAATCTGTGGCCAAATAATCTGAACTGTAGTTCCAAATATTACAAATACAACTATAGGATATAATAAAAATCTGCTTCTATTTTGATATCTCTCCGCCATTTGGCGGGAAACCCATAAAAGATAGATAATAGCAATGAGATACATGACTATGTAAATTATAAAGAGTGGTCCTCTTGAATAAGTATTTGATGAATCAACATGAAATACTCCACCAAAAGGGGTTACAATAGCAAGAAAAATCAGATATGCCCCGGCAACTACCACTATTTTATTCATTTTTCTTTTTATATCAAGCGTGAAAGAAATGAGAAGTGGAACCATTGGTGTAAGAGCAAATCCAAAGAAATTACATATAATATTAAGCAACCGATATTGTGTGGGTGTCCTATCAATCAAAACAGTAAATAACTCTATAAAAGAAATGACCATGATCAAAATAAATGACGCAAGAAATCCTTTTTTCTGTTTCTTTTGTTGTGTTTCGCTTAATACAACTACCACACACATTATCAAAAGAATAATAAAATCAAGAATCGTTATAAATAAAAAATAGTAATCCATTTTGTCCTTCCTCCAAGAGATTTATATATAGACATTTTGCTTTTTGTTTTTCTTCTTTTATTTACCTATTATTCCTCTAATTAGTGTATCGTTCCGAATCTAGTATGATATAAATTAAATATATTATCAATTAGAACTATCTACATTTTAAGTGTAAGCGTCAAATACGCTCGCACATAGCTACGCCGATGTTAGAGAAATCCCTCATCGGCGATGCTTTTTACCCTATTATACTGTCTGCGGATCAATGACATAAATTCTTCATCAGATAAATCCGCACCAATATCTACGCCAGCCTCTGATATTAAATCATAGAACAGTTCGGCGTATTCTTTGTTCTCACGTGCCATTTTTCTGTATCTAGATAGAATTTCGGTTTCAAAATCTAACTCGAATATGTATCGTGGCGTTGCTCCTGTAAGATACTCCTTAACCATGTCCATCATATAGTTAATATTCTTAGCTATGTCATTCTTCCTCCCATGCGCATTTTTCTTTTTCATCTTTCGGCTTTGGTGAAAATATCCTTTCAGGCAATGCTGCACTGCTAGGTAGGAAATCTTTGAAATCATTTGCATAGCCAGGTTTACCAAGATTAGGAGCATTAGTAAATATCCATGCCAAATATTCAAATGGATTTAAGCCATTTTCTAATGCAGTAACGATTAAGCTGTAATAAATTGCACTAGCCCTAGCACCATTTGGTGTATTAGCAAATAACCAATTTTTCCTACCAATGACAAACGTTTTGAGGCTGCGCTCTGCGCGGTTGTTTGAAATCTCCAAACGACCGTCAAGCAAATAATGTTCAAGATATTTTCTCTGTGACTGTGCATAATATGTAGCTTTACCCAGTAAAGAATTTGGTAAAGTGTATAAGCTTTCAACCCAGCTGTAAAATTCATCTACTAAGGGTTTGGCTAACCGCTCACGCTCTTCAAACCGGTTTTCAGGGGTGAGCTTATCGAACTGTTTTTCTAAATGAAACAGTTTATCACAATATTCAACGCCCTTCGAAGCATTGGAATTTGCTTGCTTGTCCTTTGGCAGGATCTTTAGGGCATCAAAAAACTTACGCCTAAGGTGCGCCCAGCATCCAACAACGATAATATTATCTGGTAGTTTATGATACCCCTCATATCCATCTGAATGTAGGTAACCTGAAAAGTCCTTCAAAAATGTTTTAGGACGTTCATACTTCCTATCAGGTTGGTAATCAAAGATTATTAACTGGTTTTTTGCCTCGCCACTAGTACGGTACAACCACATGTAGCTTTTTGATTGTGCTTGCTTGCCTGGTTCTTTCAGCACTTGCAATGTGGTCTCGTCTGCGTGGAGCACTTCATGTCTAAGAATCTGGATTTTTATCTCTTCGTAGATTGGTTCAAGCCAGTCTATGCAGGCTTTGATTAGCCAGTTGGACATGGTTTGCCTTGAAAGCCAGATACCATTTTGCTTCCATTCCTGCTCCTGCCGGTATAGAGGAGATGCCATCACAAATTTCTGTGTAGCAATATGAGCAATAGTCTCAGGGGAAGCAAAGCCACTTTTTATGACAGGCTCAGGCATGTCAGCCTTAACAATGGGTACGTGATCTGATATATCTTCACAGTTTCGGCATGCATATACATTTCGTACATGCTGCACAACGACTGCCTTAGCAGGAATAATCTTGAGTTCCTCACGGGTATCCTTTCCCATTACATGTAATGCATTGCCACAATCTGGGCATGTGCATTTTTCGGCTGGCAGTTCGTGCTCAATTACCTCTACGGGCAGGTCCTCGGGTAATTTATCCGTGGTAAGACGCGTGCGTTTACGGTAATGTGTCTTTACCTCAATAATATCTGGCTCTGGGATGGTTAAATCAACCATGGATTCAGCTTCGTTGAACACGGACATTTGTGCAGCATCAGTTTGTTCGCTTGACGCTCCAAATTTCTGATGCTTTCCAAGGCGAATCAGTGACATTAACCATTGGATTTGTTGATCCAGCTCGGCTATCCTTTTGTCTTTTTCTTCAATTATTTTTAGCAGTTTTTCATGCGTATTTTTTTGTGTATTCATAAGTAAATTATACTACAGAAACCGCTTGAAATCAACATATATTTACGTTTTCTTAAGAAAATATTTATATAATTTGTCGCTCTAAAACTTCTTTTCTTTTTATCTTTTTCTCTAGTCTTGCCCCACCAATTAAGCAGGATAATTCATCTGAATCAAACATCATTGTAGGTGTATCTCCTTCAGTTGGCCAGAGAAATCGACCTCGCTCCAAACGTTTAAAGTACAGCCAGAATCCATCACCATCCCACTCTAAAATTTTTATTCGATTCCTATTTTTGTTACAGAACACGTATAAAGCATCCGAAAATGGATCTAGGGAGAAGCTCTCTTGGACAAGTGTCATAAGCCCATTGATCGACTTTCTCATGTCCGTATAGCCACAGCATATGTATATTGGTTTGTTGCCCCACCTCATTACAATGACCTCAATGTACGGCAGATACTTTTCAATAGTTCAGAATCCGTATCTGAATCCACAGTGATGCGAAAGCCACTTACTTCTATATCCAGGCTGGAATTAGTTTTTTGCTTCTGAGGAAGCTGCATCCATCCATTTGGTATAGGATTTTCAGATTTTTCAATCTGCATTAACTCAGTGCATGCTGCTTCTCTCACTTTCCTTTGCCAATAGTAATATGAGTTTTTCTTTATCCCCATTTCTTCACAGAAATCCTTAACGTTTTGTCCGCTGTCATGTCGCTTTTGTATTATTTGAATCCATTGTGACATCCGGTATTCCTGGCTGATTTTTTGTGTATTCATACAACAATCGCTCCTTTTCCGGTTGAATTAGTTTGATTACCTATTAAAGTTTTTCAACTTTTTAAAGTTATTCAACTTTTTCAACCTCATTCATTGCGATTGTACTATCTTTGATCCTAAAATCCTATGTGATGATGTATTTGACGCTTACCGATATTGTCTTTCAGATGTGGGAATATATCAATCAGTTTTACCTGTTTTTGCAGATGCAACCAAAAAGCCAATTAATATTTATCGTTTTATTGTTATACTCATTTTGCTTATAACAATTAAGCTTTATCCTTTTTAATATTCATAGAAATCATTAAAGACATCACATTTAGTATAACAACAAATGCAAGTAAAATAACGGGAGATAAG
>JAAZEK010000136.1 GCA_012512335.1 Clostridiales bacterium
CCGTTTCTATTCATATGTTTATTCCGGATAAATTAAAAACTGTTGACGTTTATTTAAAAAGTCGGTTTGCTCAATTTTAACTGAATCACAAATCGTTTCAATTGATTGACCTTTTAAGATGCCTTCTCGCATTGCTTCATTCCCTACAAGTATATCAAGAGCTTCGGAAACTGTATGGTTTTTTAAAGGTATTTGCTGCGGATATAGATCATACAATGTTTTTAAAAATGCGACACAACATTTAAATGGATCGAATTTTGATTTATCGGTTATTATAAGCTCTACTCCGTTTATTTTTTTGTTGGCAAATAACCCATAGTATGGGGTTTGAGTCGTTGGAATTACTGAGAGGCCCGGTAAATTTAATTTTGTTATTAAATCTGATAATATTTCTCCGTCAATCCAAGGTGCCAGAATATATCTAAATGGCCTTGTAGTGCCTACTCCCGTTGAAAAAACGCCCATTTCGCCCAGTATGCCGGTAACAGCGTAGTAAATGGGGGTGTCACCTTCGTTCACGTGGTCAAATGGTGGTATCCAATGCAGACCGGTTTCTTTATATGAAAACTGTCTATTGTATTTTTCCATTCCTATTACTGTTAAATTACTGCCTATACCAAATATTTTATTAAAATACAGAGCTAACTCACCTATTGTCATTCCGTAAATGAGTGGGATAGGATAAACGCCAAATCTGCTTCTCAAAGATAACTTTAATACAAAACCGGAAACGATTTTTCCTCCAATTGGATTAGGCCGATCCAATAAAATTACCGGTACATCGGAATTCTTTGCTAATTCGAGCAATTGAGCCATTATGGTTAAATATTTGAAATACCTTATCCCGATATCTTGAATATCAATTACCAAGGCATCAATGCCGCTTAATGAAATATTTGTAGGTTTAACAGAGGGATCTGAATAGATGACTACTTTTGAGTTTGTTAAAACGTCATATTCGTCCCCGTCATCGCCTTTCATTGTTTCACGAAAAAAAACATCTCCGGTAACTATCAACTTAATATTGGTGGCTTTGCTCAACCTATCTATAGTGTGCGTTAAGTTAATGTCAAGAGAACTTTTTGAGGTTAATAATGCTATGGTTTTTCCTATGATTATTTCAGGGTGCTGAGTTGCTAATACATCTATTCCGGGCTTCACTTGACTATATAAGTGAGCTGTAATAAATGTAAAACACAGAATGTGTAAAAATATATATTTTGTAATATAAAATGTCCTCATACACTTGATTCTACTCTAGATTTATAGAGCTTTCAATAGAATTGCTAAGATATATTCTGTGTAATGGCAAAATTTATAAATTGCCTCATTTAGCCCAATATTGTATAATTGTCCATTCTAATTGGGAGTGTTTGATTTGACTCCATTCGAAATAGGTTTACTTGCAGGATTAATCTGGGCAATAGTTTTAATCGTTTGGGCCTTGGTTTCAATGACAAGTGGAGAGGCAAGTCAATGGCTTGTTCTCGTGGCTTATATTTATGAGGGATTTGATTTTTCGACCGGAGGCCTGTTGAAAGGGGCCGCTTGGGCCTTTGCTGATGGATTTGTTTCAGCTTATGTCATTTCTTATGTAATTCAACTTTTAATTTGAACTAATCTTAAAAATTGAGTGAGGCATATATTTCTAGTCGGCGCTCGGTGAAGTAGTTCCTTGATCTCTCGCTTAAACTCATGAAAACATTGCCGTTAGTAAATTTATAGTTGCAAAATAAAGATGCGCCGGGACCTTTGTCCTCCATAACCACAGGAACGCCAAACTTATATCTGTTTACGATATAATTTCCCTCAACTCCCCACCACCAATTGACTCCTTGGTTTTTCTCCCAGGATAACGAAAATTCATTGCCTCTAAAATCTGATGGAGCCCAATAACTTAACAAATCTCCCCGCTTATCAAATTGCTTTTCATAGCTTGACTGCCAAAAGCTTAAGCTGGCGGTTAAAAATGGCAAATGATTTCTATGAAGAGAATAAATTACTGAAGTGTCGTATCTTCGCCTTGAGTTACCGTCAGAAATATCCGCTAAAGTCACGCCTTGCATTATTTTTGTGCGATGATGGATGTTCCCATATAGAGTTA
>JAAZEK010000137.1 GCA_012512335.1 Clostridiales bacterium
AGCCTGTAACCATAATTCAAATGCTATGGATCAATATTGTAATGGATACATTGGCTGGTCTTGCCTTTGCAGGTGAACCGCCTTTGGCAGAATACATGCGAGAAAAGCCCAAGCGCAGAGATGAAACCATCATCAATCGTTATATGTATAGCCAGATATTATTTACAGGCAGTTATTCAGTTGTGATGTGTGTGTTCTTTCTTAAATCTCGCTTTACACAGACGGCCTTTCATTTTCACGCCCATAACGATTATTTTATTACTGCTTTTTTTGCCCTATTTATCTTCGCAGCAATATTTAACTGCTTTAGTGCCAGAACCAATCGCTTGAACTTGCTAGCTAATATACTACATAATCCTGCCTTTATATTTATCATGATGTTAATTGCTGTGGTTCAGATTGTTATGATATATATGGGCGGTTCAGTGTTTAGAACAACGGGCTTGAGTACTTCAGATTTGTGGAGAGTTATCATGATTGCTTCTACGGTAATCCCAGTTGACCTGACACGGAAGGTGCTGCTGAGGTTATATGGTAGAAAAGGAACACTATAGTAGTGACATGCTTAAGATTCTTCGCTGAGCTTTGAATAACAGGCTTTCCTAAGATTTCTCACTGCGCTCTGAATGACAGCTACTCTAGGTGTCATCCTGAATGAAGTGAAGGATCTTATGGTATACAAACCTAGAATAGCCCATAATATCAACAATGTTACTTTGGATATTGCCATAAAAGGCCTTAATATGAGCAATATCCTCTGAACCCAGGATGCTATGACCAAATTGGCTTTCTACCAGCTTGCTACTTATCTCCATCATAGAAGCTTCTGAGTTGATAAGCCATTGGTCTACTCTTTCTGCATAAGTGTATGGAGTTTCCCCTTGCTTAATCGGGAATCCATATAGCTTCAACAACCATAAGGCTTCTTGATAATATATATAGTATTGCTTGTTGAATGACTGCTTGCCAACTGATCTCCAGTGTAGACGATACCGGATAAACAATATTCCACATATAGCCAAAATAACACCGAAGATTCCAAGTAGTATGAGAGCAAGTATTTGTGCTGTAGTAAATCTTGGTCTAGATTCATCTGTAACTGGTAATTCTGGTAGCAGAGGGGTTTCAAACTGTTGATCTTGCTGTTGTTCCTCCATAAGCTCATCCCAGTAATTACGCCAATATTCCTCCACACTCTCACCGCTATAAGCCCCTGAGCCTGAGGAGTCACCTATGCTTCCAGGAGGAGTAGGATCAAAGGGTAACCAACCGACACCAGGAAAATATATTTCAACCCAAGCATGACCATGAAGGTTTCTCACTTCATAAATTCTTTTGGAGTTGGGCCTGGACGGCATTAAGAAACCTTCCACATATCTGGCAGGTATTCCTGCAGCCCTTGTCATTACAGTCATAGCTGTTGCAAAATACGTGCAATATCCTTCCTGGAGATCAAAGAGGAAGTGGTCTACAAAGTCACGATCCGACGGGGTATATGGTGGTTCTAGTGTGTATTCGTAGTTGTTTTGTAGATAGTCTTGTA
Source organism: Clostridiales bacterium (assembly GCA_012512335.1). Lineage (GTDB taxonomy): Bacteria > Bacillota > Clostridia > Caldicoprobacterales > DTU083 > UBA5454. The sequence continues at coordinate 1,544 of JAAZEK010000137.1, forward strand.
TGGCTAATACTTTATCCAAGTGAATGTCGGACGACTTAGTCAATTCATCCACTAAATCATAAATCCTTTGAGGGAATTCCGATGGAATGCCCATATAATGCTCCTGTATAGATCTTAGTTTTTCTCTATAGATTGGGTCACCATACCCTGAGCCAGTAAGGTGAGAAAGGTTCAAATCAAGCTCTGCTGGAATGCTTCTAATAAAATCTCTAAACTCAGGGTCTGAAAGATTTGGTACCCGCGCGCTTATTCTATAAGGCTCATTTTCCCTGATATTTCTAGTGGTGTAGCTTTCTCCTTTTACGTTGAAGTAGGGAGTGGATGATCTTCGAGCAGGGTTAAGATCTATCAATTGCTGACTGTTAAACATAACCGAGCTATTTATGCCTATGTGGGTGATTTCTGCTTCTACCTCTGGAAAAAAAGCTTCCAATTGATCTTTATCCAGTAGTTGTTTCCATGTAACTTCATCAAAGTTATAAGCGCTGAGTCTTCTATCCTCAACTGTGTTGTCATTAAACTCGTAGCGTATATCATCAATGGTGTCTGTCCATCCGGTACTAATGTACTCATTTAATATGGAGCCTCGTAAGTAAAGAGGGGCAGTAGATGTGACTTCAAGCGCTATATCATCGCTCAAAACAACAGGGCCACCTAATTCATCTGAAGATGAAGGAAAGCCTGTTACAGATAAGCGGAAGGACTGTCCCGATGGAATAAATCCAAAACGGTCATTTATTCTGTCCTCTACTTCTTGAACTGTGTCGACCAAATAGTCCCATTTAAGATCCCTTGATCTTCTAGGAACAATAGCTACTGCTGTTATAATAACGGCTATCGAAAGGGGTAAAACACATAGCTGCCAGTAGCCCAGGGCAGGCATGGAATGGCTTTTTGATAAGCGTTTGTGATAATTACCTCCCCAAACTAATAAAAACCCGATAGCAAAAAACCATATATATTTTACTATTCCTTCATGTCCTAGGAACCATAAGACAAATATCAAGGCAGTACCCATTAGGAAGGGAATTAGAAATTTGCGAAGCTTTATAATCAAAATAAAAAATAGAATGGTGAAAAGGCTTATCCATAGTCGTTGAGTTGATAGTATATAGGCATCAGGAAGCGCAGTCGAACCGCTGATATAGCGAAACTGCAAGTTGAAAAACGATATTATGGTTTCTAGCCATTCCCATGATTTCGTCACATATACATATATCCCTAGACTAAAAACAGCGATTGAAGTTGTAAGGATTGTAGTCCATTTGTTCCATAATACCAATCGAAGTATGATGAAAAGGCCTATAGTAATCAATATAATTTGAGTAGGAATAGCAGGCAAGAGTATTGAATGGAGGAATGCTCCTGACAAGCTACCAGCTATCAAACACAAAATGATGCAGTCCATGAGCATTTCAACTAATCGATGTTTTCTCACAGGATCACCTCCAGAACTTCATCCAAGCGTTCATCGGAATAAATTTGGAAGGAGGGAATCCCTTTCTCATTTAAGTCGTCAAGCATCTTAGGATAATCTTTGTTTTCGTAATTTCTATGCTGAACAAGGAAGACCATGGGAAATATTCCGTTTTGCCTAAATATACACAGCTGGTTAAACAAACCGTAACTAAGATGATGAAGTACTAAAATCAGGCTTCCATTTTGTTTAAAGGTCTGAGACTCAATTTGCATTACATCCTCTACGGAGTATGTGCTTGTCAGGTTTATTTCAGACAGCAAATCATAAAAGGCTTGGAAGTCCTGAGGGCTCCCCCCGCTGAGTTCCTTGCGGTTCTTACCGTATACAGTTAATTTTAATGGTAGCCATTTATGAAGTATATAATGTGTGATGGCGGTTACTACTTCAACTAGCTGATCTCCTATTTCGTGCTTTGCCATGGTATCGGGAGCTTTTGGTGGCATGCTTTCCATGTAAAGCAAGGCATGAGGTTGGGTAGTCATTTCATGATCCATAATAAGTATGTCCTGAAATTTTGAGCTAGCCTTCCAATGAATTCTTTTCAATGGATCTCCATACCTATATTCACGTATTTCTGAAGGCATAGCTGTTTCGTATGATTTCTGAAGTTGATTATTTTGTACGCCTTCCTGCTGTATTTGAGGAAGAGGTAGATACTTCAGTTGTAGAATTCTCGGATAAATATTTAGGATAAGAGGCTTATAATAAGATCTCTTTGATAAATCAATATGAAACTTAAATAACCCAAACATATCCCTTACTTCCACTTGGGTGATTCCCAAGGGAAATGAACCACGAAAGGCACAGTGGAAGTCTCTGCGTACCTCTCCTTGCTGAAAGGGAAGAATGGACAGAACATCCTCTTCTAGTTTTCCAGTGAAGACAGAGTCGGGTAGCTTATAGTAAATTTTTATGAAAGGAAATATAAGGGGCTTATCATTGTGGATTTGCATCACAAGGGTTGCATCCTTTCCCTTACTGGTCTTTTCAGGGCTGATGCTTTGCAGATACTTGAAATCTACCAATACCCATATATTGGTGACAATAGCATAGATTAAAACTGATACTAGTAAAGCGAAGCCGATGTAGAATATATATTCACCTGTATATAGGCCAGCAAAAAGAAGCGCAAGGGTAGCTATGCTGAACAGGATTCGCCTTATAATCATGATGATATCACGGGTACATAAATAGTGTTGAGGATTGATTTTAGTACCCTCTCTGGAGTCATTTCCTTTAGCCTGGCTTCTGGTTTTAGAATTAGGCGATGGGCAAGAACTGGTATTGTCATTTTTTGAACATCGTCGGGTATTACATAATCTCTTCCATGGAGCAGTGCGTAAGACTGTGAAGCTCTCATCAGGAATAGAGCTCCTCTTGGGCTGGCGCCAAGGCTAAGGTCATTATGGTCGCGAGTATGTGATGCAATATTGGCGATATACTCCTTTATCGCCTCTGCAACCTTTACATGGGCAACCAGATCCTGCAGATATAGTATGTCAGAGGCTGAAGCAACCGGCTCCAAAGTCTTTATTGGGTTTTCAGTTTGGAATCTGGTAAGTATGAGCATTTCTTCTCTTTTGCTGGGATATCCCATAGTAACCTTTAGAAGAAAACGATCCAGCTGAGCTTCCGGTAAAGGATAGGTTCCTATATACTCAATAGGGTTTTGTGTTGCCAACACAATAAAAGGTGAGGGTAGCTCATAGGTAGTACCGTCTACAGTAACCTGAGCCTCCTGCATAACCTCTAGGAGGCTTGACTGGGTTTTCGGCGAGGTTCTGTTTATTTCATCAGCCAATATTATCTGATTCATTATTGCTCCAGAACGGAATTCCATTTCACCACTTTTTATGTTGTACATGGAAAAGCCTGTAATATCTGAGGGAAGGACATCAGGCGTGAACTGTATCCTTTTAAAACTCAAATTCAAGGATTTTGCCAATGCGGAAACAAGCATGGTCTTACCGACTCCAGGCACATCCTCTATTAAAACATGACCTTTGCTGAGTAGGGCGATTAAAATCAGGTCAATGGCGTCACTTTTTCCTATGATCACTTCTTCAATGTTTTCATGTATGCTTTTAACTAGTTTACTTGCTTTTTCCAAAATATCACCATCCCTCTTTCATTATATACCCAGAAAGAAGTAACTTTTCACTGGGAAATCAAAATAATAAATATATTCCAGTCGCTGTTGCCATCACGAATCAATCTAGAGCTCATCTCAGCAGAAAATATTTTGGATGTGAACAGTAACAGAAAAACATGGTTCATATAGCATATACAGAAAAAGCTTGAAAATAAATTGGTTTCTTATATACTTAGTTAAGGCGATTAGATTAATAACAGGTCAGGGGTTGAATTTTTTGTAGCATTATTGTCATCCTGAGCATAGTGAAGGATCTTAGACCCCATATCTGTAGTATAATTATGAAAAAATAGCAGGGAGTGTTTACACAAATGAAAATTAAAGACAACGATAGGTTTTTGTTCCAAGGAGATAGCGTTACAGACGCAGGTCGGGATAAAAATGATCCAGCTGGTCTCGGTAATGGCTATCCTATGATGTTTGCTTCATGGTTTTCGGCTTTTTATCCCAATATTGATGTGAACTTTATCAATAAAGGCCTCAGTGGTAATAGGGTAAAAGATTTGGAAGCACGATGGCAAGAGGACTGCTTGGACCTTAAGCCAACATGGGTTTCCATATTGATAGGGATTAACGACTGTTGGAGGCGTTATGATAGTAAAGATCCCACTTCCGTAGAAAAGTTTGAATCAGGATATCGCAATATTCTTACTCAAATTCGTGAGAATCTGAATGCCAACATCATACTTTGTGAACCTTTTGTACTACCTGTGCCTGAAGATAGAATTAAGTGGCGTGAGGACCTTGATCCCAAGATCAATGCAGTTCGTAATCTTGCTAGAGAATTCAACACCTTTCTCGTTCCCCTTGATGGAATATTTGCGCAAGCTTCAGTGGCCAAGCCTTCAAGTTATTGGGCTAGGGATGGTGTTCACCCGACTCCAGCTGGTCATGCCCTGATTGCAAAATCTATACTTGAGGTAGTTGAAAAAGCTTAAGGGTTTCATAAAATGATTTCAGTGAATAGATGGTAATACATAACAGGATCTCTTGACTTTAAATGCGGTACAGCTTATGCAACTACTGTAGGTACATTTGTCGGACTGCGTGAACACACTCATTTTGTCTGGCGTGTTTACGAACAAAGCGGATCATACTTCCTGGATCCGTGGATTTTGATGCATGAGATGTGGGAACAAAGGGATAGAAATCGTCGATTATAAAAATAGATGACCACACGGAGCCCTCCTCGCTAAATAAGCCTGGAAGAGCTCCTTTTTATAATATAAATGTAAATGTTAATTGCACATTCCACATTTCACATTCACCCAGGGATGGTAGGTGATTGGTCTGACTTTGTTTCTCGAAAAATGAAATTAAACAGCAGTGGAGCAACTACAGTCATCCATAATCCCATCAATCCATACCTGACAAAATCACTAAGCAGTACTTCTGGTAAGAGCATCTTTACAAAGGTTTGGATGGATAGCAACCCTGCTAATCCCAAGACCATCTTTATGATTTGTCTTACAATCGTACCCTTTACGCTATAGTTGATATAACGGAATTCAATCATATAACCCAGCCAGAAACCGGATATAGTTCCAGCTACTTTGTAATAGGTTTCGGTAGGGAAAAGGTATAGTCCAATTAGCATGGGGACAACAAAAACCGCTAAGAGAATAGGTTTACCGGATTGCTTGGACCAGTCAAACAGCAGATTGGAAATGATGACCCATACCAGAGCAATAATTATACCTCCAACTACATCCAAAGGTGTATGTACACCTAGATATATCCGAGACAATCCTACTAAAAAGACTATTACTGAACCTAGAATAGACAACCATTGTTTTCGGAACTTCAGCATCAAGGAAAACCAGAAAACAGTGGTTTGCTGAGTATGCCCACTGGGAAATGAATACCCACCTGCTGTCTCAACACGTAGTGAACGAACATCCGGGTGGCCAATAGGCCGTGGGACCTTGAGCATTTCCTTCAGAACCGTATTCACGACACCACTCGTTAAATAGGCAAAACCCATTTTGTAACCAAAATCCTTATCTATACACCAGAAAACTAAAGCAACCATTAGTATGAAGAACATATCTTCACCAATCATGGTGACTAATTGAAAAAAGCTATCCAGAAAAGAGTTCGAAAAGGATTGAATAAATACAATTATTTCAATCATGATACCTTGTGCAGCACTCATTGGAGTGACCCCCTTTTTAAGGTAATTATTTAGTAATTGTTAGCTTGTTAACACCAATAGATATAGTATACCAAACTTGACTTATATGTGGGAAGAAAAATGCATGCATTATTGCTTGTTTTAGCAAATGAAATTCACGGGTATGTACATCAAAGGAAATGTTTAAATAAATTATTTTATTTTCCATGCAATAAAACAAGAGCCTCGTGCATTAACATAATAGAGGGAGCAAGATAATACCACCTAGCAAAAAAAGAGAGTGCTTCTAACGGTGGAGAATTGAAGAATAGTGAAAAGTAGAAGGGAGCTGTGTTGCACATGGGCACACAAAACAAGAAAAAACACAACCGGATCAGACCATTTACTACAATA
>JAAZEK010000138.1 GCA_012512335.1 Clostridiales bacterium
GATATGATACGCTTAAAGGAGTACCCACCTCTAATCGAATATTGATTTTTCTCACTGACGCAGCTATGGAAGGAGACGAAAACACAGTTTTTGGGGAGTTACTAGGAAAAATTAAAGATTCTGACATAAAAAGCCTCTGGCTTGGTTTAGGAATGGAGGAGGCAGGAGACGAGGAAAACTTCGCATGGGCATCCAGGACTGCAGGTGGTAGCTATCTCCTTCCAAATAGCGCTAAGGAATTAAGCGATGGTCTAGACAAGATGCTAGATGAAGTGAACCAGCAAAGCTCTACAGACAAAACAGTTATCAGCATGAACATCAAGTTATCCAATGATGAAGGAAAACTACAGAGCTATTCTGGAAGTGTCGAACAGAAGCTTTCACCACTGAAAAAGTCCGATAAGATAACGGAACCACCTCAAGCAATAAAGATTTCGAAGGAAAAGTTAAACACAGAGTTTTTCACTAATGCTCCTGATAATGATACAAGCACCACAGATAGCGATGAAATACTTGTTCAATATAGTTCCGAGGTATCACAACTTCTGTATGGTGGGGACAATCCCAGTAATGATTCGAAAATTATCAGCCGTATGCCATTAAAAGCAAAGGATAGTAATGAGGGGATAGAAATAAATGTTTCTGAATACTATCTTATGAGCAGGCTACGTGGGGTTGATGCACCATTAGGCATGGAATATCTTGCAGTTAATTTGCAGATTAAGAATAGATTCCCTGATAGGGATTTTCAGATTCCAGATATCACCTCTCATTTTTATCTAAGTGTCAATGATGCTGGGTCTTTCCCTGCTTCCATTATGACGTGGTTGGCTGAAACACCAATAGCGACACCAGGTGAAAACTATATTGTCATAGGTGCCAATGAAGAGGTAAAAGGTGCTTTGATTTTCCTTATTCCCAAAGAGCCGATTCAGGACTTGCAACTAAATTTTTATGATGTTAATCATAATCATATCCATATGTTACTTGTAGGCAGTATAAAAAAAGAAAACGAAATACAGCTTGAGAATCTTACCGAGACAGCACCAGAAGAACTATCGGATTCCTTTACATTAGCTGTGAGTGCATATAGCGATTTGGAAAAGCTACAACAGTACAGAGCGCCATCGGATACGGTATACCGGGTTGTTGAAGGCGAAATCACATCTAATGTACAAGCACTCCTAGATTTGATCCCAGCTGAACGTTTCTTTATGAATATATATACGGATCAAGGAGTTGTTCGCATTCCAATTAATCCGGTGACTAGCTATATTCCCTATGGATATTTGCAGCCAAAGCTACTTGCACCTGAATCAGTCACACCTATTCGCTGGGTTTTTACTGTTCCTAAAGCGCTAGCTGATGCAAAGGCAGAAATATTTGTAGACATTGCCGATGATGCAATATATATTCCAGTCAAAAATGGAAGCAATCCAAACTCTAGCGGTAATCTTGGAACCTTCAAAGGGGATTGGATCGATCTTACCATTAACGGGTTAAGTTTTCTATCCGAGGACGTAATTGTATCCCTGCTCCAACGAATCCAAGATGAAGAACCCATAGACGAGGAACCTGTGGACGAAGAGCCTGTAGATGAGGAACCCTTAGACGAAGAGCCTGTAGATGAGGAACCCTTAGACGACGAACCTGTAGATGAAGAGCCTGTAGATGAGGAACCCATAGACGATGAACCTGTAGATGAAGAGCCTGTAGATGAGGAACCCATAGACGAGGAACCTGTAGACGAGGAACCCATAGACGATGAACCTGTAGACGAAGAGCCCATAGACGAGGAACCCATAGACGAGGAACCTATGGATGAAGAACCAGCTGGCTTGGTTTATGTAGCAGCTGATATAACAATCATGGATAAGAAGGATGGTTATGGTACGGGTGATATTTATAGCGCCTTTACATTTGTAAGTAATCGTATTAAGGAGGGAAGTGAACCTGGCACTGCAATGGTAGACGATGCGGATCTGATGAGCTTTGGAGATCTAAATATGGATGATTTCTTTAGCGGATCCAATGAATTGACGGAGAAATTAGCACTTGGAATAGATCAAAATTGGAATGTTATGGACGGAGAAAGTAGACGGGGATTGATTATCTTTACTCTACCTGATAGAGAGTTTTCTCTACAATCACAGTTCTTTGAGGATCTAAATCTAACACCACAGGCTACTGATTTTACAAGCGCTAACTTATTAGTCATTGACTCCAATGTAGACGATGAAGATCAAATTTTTGCTGACCTAGCAGTAGAAGAAATACGAAAAGTAATCACGAAGTATGAGTCAGAAAAATCCGCAAATTCAATAGAAAAAAATGATAAATCTGAAACCTTTAGTCTAACTCAAAGTGATGGGAAGAACAAAGTTCCAGTTCCTTCATTCAATGGTCTTGGTGCACAACGTCTTGAGTCTCCCAAAACACTGGATGAAGTAATTGAACTTCTCCAAGGATTAGCATGGAGACCATCCTATACTTTTATAGAGAATGAATGGATTGTCAGTCTTTCTCCTCAGGCCGTTCTTACCCAGGGATGGGGAAATGAGTTTGACCTTGCTATGCTGGCAGAGCAGTTGTTTTCAAAAATAGGATTACGCCCAGAAAAAAGTGTTATTAAACTTACAAAACAGGGTAAAAAGTTCTTAATTGATTATCTGAACATGAAAGATCTAGATAAGCTTAGTATGGCAACCTTACCTGCCATTGCCTATCGCGATGATAATGGAGCACAAAAGCTATTTGTTCTGCCCTTTATGCAAGATATTTCCGAGCTTGGCGGTTTGGTATATCTGCCATCATATGAATTAGAACCAATTGAAATAAGCAGAGGGATTGCAAATATCAGTGTTACCGTAGAAGCTATTGTCATTGATGAAGCAGCAAGTGGAAACGGGGTACTGAACACTAATGGAATATTTTGTGCTCTCTCCGATAGTTTGGGACAGGAAGAAGACGAAGAAGCTGTAGAAGTGGATGATTCTACCACTATTGATATCCAAATGTTCAATGAAGAAATTGCCTTAGATGATCTTAGCAATGATGCAATAGACATTGGATTCGGGGTAGCTGAAGGCAAAGCATATACAGCCTATATGGAAGCTCCTACTGGTCGTATATTCAGCCAGACAAGTTTCTTGAAAGAGAATTATCAACCTGTTAATGTGAAATTTACTGTAACTATTGAGGAAGAAGAATATGTCCATGAAGCTGCATTAAAAGAGGGTGAGACAATTGACAGTGTATTTACAAGCATTGCAATCAATATGCCCGATTTACCACCAGATGCATGGAAAAAGCTAGGTGACGATTTCCAGGTAGGGCAGAAAAGTGCTGAGAAACCTAACGAATTATCAGCTCTACGTTGGTATACCCGAAACAACCTCTACCGATTTATTGGGTCGCAAACCGCGTATGAGGATCAGCTTGCTACTGAGTTAAAGCTTACTACAGGCAGAACAACAAAACCACGTTGTATTGCTGTTTCGGTTTCTGTACAGGAAAACAGCAGTAAGATAAAAGCAAGTATAGATCTGATGTCATCAATTAATCAAGTGCACAATGGCAACGAAGAGGAGATTGCTGGTTTTCATATTATGAGTGGGATGACTGCTTCTCGTATGGAAGGTCTTGCTTTAGGTGAACAAGGATGTGACTTCAGCACAATATGGGGCAAAGCACCTGAGGAGATGGATTTCTTTTTTATCGATAGTACAACAAGCTTAGATAACATAAATATTCTTAGAGAAGGAGGAATGCCAGAGAAGTTGCTCCAGAATATAGCGAGTTCTAGCGAAGATGTATCAAAATACAAAATGTTTATGATACCTGATATGCCCTCCGTTATTGATGGCCAAGAACGTTGGGCTTGGCTCGAAATAGATGCCGAAACCTACGAGACAATTGCTGTGCTAGATACAGGAGAAAGAGGCGGGATGGCTGAATATATCATACTAAATGGATTGAAAGAACCTGATGGCGGTTCATACGCACAATTTGGATTAGGTGTGTTGGCTGGTGTTGATGTTGGTTTGTGGTCAATGTGTTCAGCCGTACTTGTCACTGCAGATTATATTGAGGCAATTGAACTAGCTGCAGCTTATGCAGCCAACACTTCTGTTGCTGTACATGCTTTTTTCGGATTTATGGATGGAGTTAAGTCATCAGTAGATCTCCTTAGTGGCTCAAAGTACTTAAAAGCAAAAGGTGGGAAGTTTAATGTTGGTAAAAACAGAACAGAAGGAAAACAGATTATGAAGATAGACGCAAAAGGGGATCCGATATCAACCTTTCAGTTTGGGAAAGAGTATTTAACACTAGAATTCGAAATCGCAGTGCCTGGTTTTGTAAGTGGATTTGATAGTGGCTTGGAGTATTATTTTGATGCGTATTAGAGTAAACATGATTATAAAATAAAAAACATTCAAGGACAATAAAGGAGGATGAGAAAAATGGCAAAAACTTTTTGTACAGACTGTGGAACTGAGCTGGAACAGGGAGCAAAGTTCTGTGCTAACTGCGGAGTTACTGTTCCAATATCCCAATCAGAGCAAGGACGGCAGGAAGAAGCAATTAAGCCTAAAGCTCAACAGCAGATGCAAGCACCAGTGTCACCACAACAAGAAAGACCAATACAGCCACAAGCTGAAATGAAACCACCTGTTTCCCCGCAGCCCCAATCACATTCACAACCCCAGTATCAACCGCATTCCCAGCAACAGTATACTGCACCGCCTCAAGCAGGAGTGAGGACAGCCAACAGCAACGAAACCCTTAGTGTGTTTGGTTATGTTTTAACCATGTTGGCACTTGCGCTGCCTATTGTTGGTATCATATTGGTCTTTGTTTGGGCTTTTGGTGCAAATACCAACCTAGCAAGAAAAAATTATAGTCGAGCTGTTCTAGTAATGGCTTTAGTTTTTATTGTAATTAGCATAACCCTTGCAGTTAGCTTATCTAGTGCATTGATACCTCTGATAGAAGTGTTGTCGGAATATAATTAGTATGTTAAATCAGGAAAATGAAAGGTGGAATAAACAATGGCATTTTTTGATAAATTGAAGGATAAAACCAATGATTTGCTTGAAATATCCAAACTTAATGGAAAGATAAATGATGAGAAATCTAAAATTGAAGCCAATAAATCAAAGTTGGCAGAATACTACTGGGCTAAGTTTGAAAGTGGAGAAATGTTGGATTCTGAGGCAATGGAATACTGCGCAGCAATCCAGGAATGTAATGCTGCAATTGCGAACTTTAGCCTTGAAATCGTCAAAATAAAAGAGGAGCCACCAGTAGTAACACCTGTAGAGGCTCAGCCCAGTTCACCAGTTGTGGAAGCTGAAGGCGGTGCAACTGAAAGGCTAGCTAATTGCCCAGCATGTGGTACAGAAATAAAATTAAGCAAAAAGTTTTGCCCAGACTGCGGAACGCCAATTCCTCCTCCAGCACCAACTGTTGAAGTACCGAAGGTTGAGGTTGAATTGAAGCCTAGCTATTGTACTTCTTGTGGTAATTTGTTGGCTGTTGGTAGAAAATTCTGTTCAGAGTGTGGAACAGCAGTGAAGTGAAATTCCAAGAATATTCTCTTCCCCTAGCATATATTTTATGATATACTAAAAAGGATTTGTTTTAAATTATGTAAACTAGGGGGACGAGATCATATGGATCCAATTACCCATGCTCTGGTGGGGCTGGCTACTGGCAGCTTTAGTGGCGGTGGTAGTGTTTTATCCAATCCATTGGCATTAGGCTGCCTGATTGGTTCAGTAGTACCAGACGCTGATATAATAATGCAATACTGGGGAGATTACGCATACCTTAAACATCATAGAGGTGCAAGTCATTCTCTTTTAGGAATGGCGACAATCTCTACTGCTGTTGCTGTACTAGTTCAGTTTTTATTTCCAGGAAGCAGCTTTCTTAGTATATTACTGTGGACATATATTGGCTGTCTAACCCATGTAGGTTTAGACATCTTTAACTCTTATGGAGCAAAGTTATTTTGGCCATTTTGGGATAAAAAGCTTGGTAGTGGCTTAATGCTATCCTTTGACCCATTTTTAATAGTGATAGCTATACTTGTTTATGTGTTGCGTGCTGTTAACCCACTATATGCAGTACTAGGTTTACTCGCTTTTTCCTTGTATATACTATTTCGACAATATAGGAAAATACGTGTTCGAACGCTGCTAATCCAAAGTATTGATTTTCCTGTTAAACGCTTGGTGCTTTTTCCATCCATGGTAAGCTTGTTTAGCTGGGAGTTTATCGCTTATGGAGAAAGGGAAATTGCTACTGGGAAGAGTAGCATGTTTGCAAAGAAGATAGAGCTACGAGAGCGTATGGACCAATCTGAATCTTGGGTGGAAGATTTGGTAATGAATACTAATCTTGGGCAGTTCTTTCATGAATTTACCAAGGAATATCATATTTCATTTAAAAGGTTGGATAATGGCAAAATAAGGGTAACTATGACGGATTTGCGATATTATGTAAATAATAGATACATGCATCATGGAACTATACAGTTTGATAAGGAATTAAAACCTGAACAAGAGATGTTCCATCCTTACAATATGAGAAGAAGTGCCAAGGTGCCAGTTTGAAAAACTTGTTGAATTTTTTGTAATGTTTCTGCAACAATTTATTTACCCCTTCGTCTATTTTTATATGTGAAAGGGGGAGATTAAGGATTGAAACAATGTGAATTCAGGAAATATCTATCCAGCTACTTGGATAATCAATTGAACCCCCTTCAGGAAAGTCAGGTTGAAGAACACCTACCCCTCTGTCATAGCTGTAAAGAGGAATGGGAAGAGCTTAGAAAGCTTAAAAAGCTATGCGCCATACTCCCTGAAGAGGAATTGCCCAATGGATTTCACCAACAAGTTCTCAAGCAGATTGAGGTGCTGAAGAAATCACCACGCAAGTATACCTGGATACAACGAGTCGCAATTCCAGTTGCTGCTGCCTTGTTTATTTTTATAGCTGGCAAATATGGATTGAATGGTTTTCCTGGTTTTTTTAAGAGCTCAGAATCTAAGTCTGAAGATGCACAAGAGGAGCTTTTTTCAATGGCAACTCATGAAGCAGACGATAGTAGAGCCTTAACGTCAGGTGAAGCATCAAAAGATGATAGCATCACTATGGATAATGTAGCAGATGAAAGAGCTAGACAGGAAGATGAAGCTCTACCTGACAGCAGTAGTGTTAAACCTGAGGGCGAGTCTAATAAAAAAGACTCAGATTATTTTAATTTTGGATTACAAGCATCCGAAGAATTGAAAGCACCTAGTGGATCGCCAGATGGTCAAGTTGCAGCGGTAGAATCTGATGAAAACGACAAAGCTCCAGCAAATATAAGTTTAAAATTTGGCATAGGTTTTACTACTACAGCACTCATGATAATATTTTTATTTCATATAGCTAAAAGAAAAAGGTGAAGTTTGACTTCACCTTTATTTTTTAACCTTCATTGTAATATAAGAAAAAATATGATAAAGTCAATTAGTAATAAAGACTGAATAGTAACACTTGAAGGTCTTTTTTAAATACAGATATAACTTAGTAGAAATAACTTATTTGATAGAAAAAAATAAAATCTACCCAACGAAAGGCGGTGTGACAGAGTTCGTTTTTGATTATATCAATGTATTCACCGAACTCTGTTGTTTATGAAAAAAACAATAATGGTAATTGACGGTAACAGCCTTTTACATAGAGCATTCTATGCGATCCCAGTCTTGTCTAATAAGAAAGGGGTTTTTACTAATGCAGTCTATGGCTTTATGAATATGTTCCTTAAGGTCATAGAAGATTATAAACCCTATTCCTTGGCTGTAGCTTTTGACAGAAAAGCTCCTACTTTTCGTCACCTAGCCTATGAGGATTATAAAGGAACCCGCCAGAAAGCACCGGAGGAATTAGTGCCTCAATTTGAACTAATAAGAGAATTGTTGCAGTTAATGGGCATTCCAATTTATGAGCTGGATGGCTATGAAGCCGATGACATATTGGGAACAGTTTCTCAATCATGTGGAAACAAAGAAAATCATGTGCTTCTTGTAACTGGTGATAAGGACGCCCTACAGTTAATTTCCAATTACACCGAGGTTCTTTTAACTAAAAAAGGAATTTCTATTATGCAAAGGTATGATGAAGACCAACTAGCAGAGGAATATGGTTTGACTCCAAAGCAATTCATTGATATGAAAGGCCTAATGGGTGACACTTCTGACAACATTCCTGGTGTTCCAGGTATCGGTCCGAAAACTGCAATTAAGCTTCTAAAGGAATACAATACACTGGAAAATGTTTTAGAAAATACGGAAAATGTGAAAGGCAACAAGCTCAAGGAAAATCTCACCATATACAGACAGCATGCACTCCTTAGCAAGGACTTAGCCACCATTCGTTGCGATGTTCCTATTGATTGTAATATATTATCTCAGCCTCTGAAATTTACGGCTAGCTCTGAGCTAAAAGAGTTTTTAATGGATCTGGAACTAAATACTCTTATCGATAGATTGGGTTTTGAAGATGTGGAATTAGAAGTGCCTATAGCTAGGGATAAAAACATAGTCGATATAAGAAAGATGGAAGATCTGCTTTCTATGTTCAAGATGCTAATAGAACAGGAAGAGGTAGTGTTTCTACTTCAACCGTATATTAGTTTTGCATGGAATGATGAAACGGTATATCGATTAATGTGGAAGGAAGATCTACTTAGTGAGGGTCTGAATGAAGATGAGGTTTGGGAAGTATTAAAACCATTCTTTGAAAATAAGAATATACGCAAGCTTGGCAATGATGCTAAAAGTGCAATATTAAGCTTAAGGAACTTAGGTATCTCCTTAGAGGGATTAGATTTTGATGTGCAAGTAGGTGCTTATCTTTTAGAACCAACTAGGAGCAAATATGGTATTCAACAGCTTTTATATGATTACATTCATCAAGATATTTCAGAAGCAGATGCTTCCGATTTGCTAATCCTAATTCGTGAAATGAAGAAGCGCTTGAAGGAGGCAGGTATGGAAGGTCTATACCGACAGATTGAACATCCTCTTATTAGCGTTCTTATAGATATGGAGTTAGAAGGCTTTAAAGTAGACAAAGAAATGCTACAGCAGCTAGATATAGAATTCACAGCCCTCGTAAATCAATTAACCGAGGAAATCACTCAGTTGGCGGAGGAGCCATTCAATATTAATTCTCCAAAACAATTGGGGGAGATTCTTTTTGACAAATTAGAGCTACCTGTTCAAAAGAAAACAAAAACTGGCTACTCAACTGATATTGAAGTTTTGGAAAAGCTTTCTGGTATGCATCCAATCGTAGAAAAAGTAATTGAATATCGTTCGGTGATGAAGCTAAAGTCTACCTATATTGATGGCTTGCTTCCATTGATCCATTCATCTGACGGGAAAATTCATTCCAGCTTCCATCAAACTGTTACAGCAACTGGCCGTATCAGTAGTACAGATCCTAATTTGCAGAATATCCCCATTCGAGATGAAATGGGTAGAAGAATAAGAAAGGTTTTTACTTCTAGTGATGAAGAACACATTTTAGTGGACGCAGACTATTCTCAAATTGAGCTTCGTGTTCTTGCACATATATCTGGTGATCCAAATCTAATAGAAGCTTTTCAAGAGAAGCAGGATATTCATCGCCGTACAGCCGCTGATATCTTTGGAGTAAGCATGGACGATGTAACAGAGGAACAGAGGAGCAGTGCGAAGGCTGTCAACTTTGGTATAATCTATGGTATCAGTGACTTTGGTTTGGCAAAGAATCTTGGTATTACTAGGGCTAAAGCTAAGAAATATATAGAAAGCTATTTACATCGTTATCCCATGGTGCAGGAATACATGACTCAAATTGTATTAGACGGTAAGAAAAATGGATATGTGTCTACCTTATTTAATCGAAGGAGAGAGATTCCCGAACTAAGCTCTAGGAATCATAATATCAGAAGTTCTGGTGAACGCATCGCATTGAATACACCTATACAAGGTACAGCAGCAGATATTATAAAGCTGGCTATGATACATGTCCATGGGGAGTTGAAGGAAAGAAACTTGAAATCTAGGCTGATATTGCAGGTTCATGACGAATTGATCATCGATGCTTGGTTGCCTGAGTTGGAAGAGGTAAAGAAGCTTTTGAAGAATCAAATGGAGAATGCCATAGAATTGGCTGTTCCTTTAGTAGTGGATATTGAAACTGGCAAAAATTGGTGTGATGTAAATTAGGTGGGTAAAATGAAAATAATAGGATTAACAGGAGGAATTTCATCAGGTAAATCTACGGTTTCTAGAATGCTTATGGAGTTAGGGGTTACTGTAATAGATGCTGATGTAGTTTACAAGAGCTTAGCCTTAAAGGGAAACCCTGTATGGAAGGCTGTACATGAAGCTTTTGGTAATGAATTCTTTCTCTCTGATGGTGAAATAAACTGGAAGAAACTTGGGGAGCACGTATTTTCAGATAATATGGCAAGAGAAAAATTAAATCAAGTCACTCATCCTTTGGTAAAAGACGAGATGGTGAGAATATTAAGGAAACTAGAGGAGGAACAAAATCCCCCTCTAGTTGTACTAGACGTACCCTTATTATTTGAATCAGAGTGGGAACAATGGATAGACGAGGTTTGGCTTGTAACCATACCTGAGCAGATGCAATTAGAAAGACTTATGCTAAGGGATAGGCTTAGCTATAATCAGGCTCTTTCCAGGATTCGTAGTCAAATGAGTCTGGAAATGAAGAAGGGATTATCAGATATAGTTATTGATAATTCTGGATCTATTCAGCAAACCAGATTGCAGGTGCAGGAATTGTTGAAGGATTTATTACCTTCGGAGGATTTAGAATGATAAAACCAAAGACAAGAAGAAAGCCAAAAGGAAAGAAAAGCAGCATGTGGGTTTTGATTCTTCTAATAGCGATACTAGCTTTTATTTTATATATAGATGATAGTTCCTGGTTGATGCAGAGGCAATATCCGCTACTATATGAAGATTTGATAGTTAAATATGCGGAGCAATATTCAGTAGATCCCTTCTTAGTAGCTTCAGTTATCTTCGTTGAGAGTAGATTTGTTCACGATGCAGTATCGCCAAGAGATGCTAAAGGTTTGATGCAGATACTTCCCAGCACAGGAGAATGGGCTGCTGAAAGAATTCATTTGGAAGACTATGAAGAGGAGCAATTATTTGATCCAGAGGTTAATATCCAAATGGGATGCTGGTACCTTGGATTTTTAGCTTCTCAATTTCCTGATAGTAGAGAATTGGTTCTTGCTTCCTATAATGGTGGAATAGGCAATGTCAGAAAGTGGCTTGATAATAGGGAATATAGTAAAGATGGTAAAAGCTTAGATTATATACCATTTAGAGAAACCAGAAATTATCTAGTAAAGGTGAAGGAAGCATATAAAATATATAAAGAGGTTTATCCATATTTAAAACTGGAAGATGTGTAATTACGCAATGCACTTTGAAAGGATTTTTATACAAATGAAAAATTGCTTAGCCTTAATAATGGCTATACTTTTAATTTTATTCATGCCTAGTTGTGGAATAATCGATATTCCAGACGCCCCCCAAACAGAAGATGAGCCTGCCCCATCAGCCACGCCTCAAGCCACAGAACCACCTCCACGAAAAGGAGGGGAGTTAAGGGTGGCTTTGACTTCGCCTGATGTTTTAAATCCCCATTTAACTCAGTCTAGGGACATGTTGAATTTCCTTGGTTTAATATTTGAAAGCCCGATTGCTTATGATTCCAATCGAAAACCGGTTCCGTCCTTGGTAACATCATGGGAGACTTCACCAGATGGGAGGCTTTGGGTTTTTGATGTGTGTAAGAATGTAGAATGGCATAATGGTGAAAGTTTGACTGGAGAAGATATTTTATTTACTTTGGAAGCTCTTCAAAGCGGAGTTTTGGATTCATTTTACCAGGAAAATATATTTGAAAATATAAATATAGTAGAGGCTAACTTACGTGGAGGAGACCCATATTCTTTCTATATTAGCTTAGCTGAACCTTCTTATCTAATTTTAGATATCCTCACCTTTCCAGTATTATCAAAGAATGTGTATCAATCAGTAGACAATATTATTAAGATAAGTAAGGATCAATTTCCTGTGGGCACAGGTCCTTATCTAGTGGATTCTGATTACTCAGGTGAAGAAGAAAGTATTAAATTAGTGAAAAATCAAAACTGGTGGGGTGATGAACCCTATATTAGTAGTGTATTGGGAATAAAATATGACACCAATGATGAAGCTAGGCTAGCCTTTCAAAATGGTGAGGTAGACATGGTGGATACTAGTATAATATATGCTAACACGCGATTAAGCCCCATGAACTCTGACCACTACAAATATCTGACTCCTAGCTTTGAATTTCTAGCATTCAACCATAACAATACTATGTTACAGGATAATACAATTAAGAAGGCTATTGCTTATGCCTTGAATCGCAAAGACATAATATCTAAAGTTTATCTGAATAATGCAGAAACAGTTGATGTACCGATACAATCCAAAAGTTGGCTGTATGATAGTAGATATCGTATCTACGATTACGATCCTAAAAAAGCACTCCGTTTATTACAGGAAGAAGGCTGGGGAGATTCTGATAGGGATGGTATGCTGGATAGAATTATAAATGAGGAGAAAGTTGATTTAACTTTTTCTCTTATAACCAATAGTGAGAATGATTTTCGTAGGGACACTGTTGATTTGATTGCGAAACAGCTAGAGGCAATAGGTATAAGAATTGAAGTTGAATTTGTTTCGTGGGATTTAATGCAGACAGAGAGATTACCGGAAGGGGAATTTGACGCTATTCTAACTGGTTACAATTTGGATATGGTTCATGATTTAAGGTTTTTTCTACATTCCAATCAAATTGGAGAAGGGCTTGGAAATTTCATGGGCTACAACGATCCTGAAATGGATCAATTGCTGGACAATGCAGCTAGAGCAGCATCAGAAGAAGATAGGTGGGAAGCTTATCAAGGAATTCAAAAGCATCTCACTCAAGAGATGCCTATTATCAGCTTGTATTTTCGTACTGGCTCAATGCTGTATGATAATCGAGTTAAAGGGATAAATCACATTGGTGAGTGGAACATATATAGTAATATTAAAGACTGGTACTTGGCTGAATAGTCGCCCTGCCCTGATTACTGTTCACAGTTTTTGTTGTTGACAATAGCATGCGACATAGCTATAATATTAATTGTGACTTTTTTAAGCAAATACAGAAGTCACACTTTGCGGAAGTGGCGAAACTGGCAGACGCGCTATCTTGAGGGGGTAGTGGGCAATGCTCATGCGGGTTCGAGTCCCGCCTTCCGCACCAAAACAAAATACCGCAGATTGATATAATTTATCTTTCTGCGGTATTTTTTTACTCTCTATTAAGTAGTTTAAATAAAGTCTTATCACTTTCTCATATTCGATTCTCGAGAAGCTTTTCGATCTGCAGATTCTATTTTTCTCTCTTCTCTTTCAATGACTTGGAATGCTTCTGCTTTACTTCCGGTGGTGGATCGAATCGAGAAAGCAATGTTCACTATATGATCCGATATTCTCTGTAATGAAAATAAAACGGAATAAATGCTATTTGACACCTCAACAGGATACATCCCTGAGCCTAGACGTACCACATGCACATCACGTGTGGAGGATATTAATATATTAATTTCATTTTGTAGACTTGAAATCTTCTTCAAATTTTTGGTTGTACGTTTTGTAAAAGCATCATACGCTAGGTCAAACATCTCTGACACGTATCTGTAGATTTGGTCAAACTCAGCTTTGGTCTGATCTAAAAACCTAACATCATTTTGCTTCATGTAGTTTGTTTCTTTTACTATAAGTACTGCGTAATCTCCTAGCCGCTCAATATCGTTCGTTACATGATGTAATCCTCCTATTAAAATTTCGTCTTCAGGTAATTTAGTAACTGATGAAATTTTAATGAAAAAGCTTGTAAGCTTATTTGTTAAAAAGTCAATACGATCTTCAACACTGGCAATTATTTTACTTTCACTCATATCTTCATTGACCAGTGAAGCAAAAGAACGACCAAGGTTCTCCTTTGCGAGAATTAGCATATCGTTCAGTTCTTTTAATGCTTGTTCAATTGCAATCGATGGGGTTTTTAAGAAACGCTCATCAATATATGACACTTCCTCTAGATTCTTTTCCTTATCTTTCACCAAATTTGTCGCTAAATTTACTAACGGATCAATAAACATGAGCAATACTAAGGTGTAAAGAGTA
>JAAZEK010000139.1 GCA_012512335.1 Clostridiales bacterium
ACCAATGGAGAGATTGTACTAGGAAACAAGGATGGATTACTTGCCTGTGCTACTGCAGCTGGACCAGCTCTGGAAGGAGCTCAAATTCAATGTGGAATGGGTGGAGTAAGAGGTGCTATCAATAAAATTATAATGAAGGATGAAGCGATATCCTACACTACAATAGGAGATCAACCAGCTATAGGTATTTGTGGCTCGGGAATAGTCGATGCTGTAGCCCAAATGATAAAAATGGGAGTTGTTGAATCCTATGGGCGAATGTTGTCATCTAAGGAAGCAGTCGAGATCTTACCAACTGCCCTGGCATCCAGATTAGGAGAATACAATGGTAAACCCAGCCTGACCATAACCAATCAAGAAGAAGGAGCGGCAGGTGAAATTTTCATTACTCAGAAGGATGTTCGAGAAATCCAACTAGCCAAGGCTGCTATTGCAGCTGGAATTGAAATATTGATGAATGAGTTAGGAATTGACTCTACCGATATCCACCAAGTCTATCTAGCTGGTGGATTTGGTAACTACATTGATCAAAACCATGCTATGGACATTGGGCTTTTACCCTTGGAACTAAAGGGTAAGGTGATACCTGTAGGCAATGCTGCTCTCACAGGTAGCAAAATGATGGTGAAATCTACTGATTACCATGACGTGGCTGAACGGATCAAAGAAAAGACTAAATATATTGAGCTTTCCACTAGGATAGATTTTCAAGATATTTTTGTAGATCAAATGGAATTCTAATCTGGTTATGTATTGATATAAAAGATTATCTTTATAGCTAACGGATTCATATAAAGGAGACTTGAACACTGAATGAAACAAATAATATTAGATAAAATTTCTTTTAAGCTGGACAGAAACCAACTATTTAAAAAGTTGCATGTAGATCCCGACAGTGATGATGGAAAACAGCTCACCATTATGATTCAACATGCTGAACTAATTGGTAAACCAAAGGTGTTATATACCTTATCCTCTATAAACAGCTTGAATGATGAATGTGTAACGGTTGACAGTGTTAAGTTATCAAGCCGTGTAATGCAGGTAAACTTTGCAGAAATCAACCGGGTTTTTCCTTATGTTGTTACCTGTGGTAGAGAGTTATATGAGTGGGCAGGAAATATAGAGGATATGCTGGAACAATATTGGGCAGATATCATCATGGAGCAAGCACTTACTATAGCGCTGAAATATTTCCATATCCATATGCAAGAAGAGTATCGATTGGGTAAATTCAAGGCTATGAATCCTGGTTCCTTGGAAGACTGGCCAATAAGCCAGCAACGTGAGCTTTTTCAAATCCTTGGAAATGCTAGAGAGGCAATTGGTGTTGAATTAACTGATAGCTACCTGATGCTTCCCGTGAAATCCACATCGGGAATATTGTTTCAAACGGAATCCAATTATGAAAATTGCCAGCTCTGTCCTAGGGAGGATTGCTCTAATCGAAGAGCAAAATATAATACGGAATTATATGAAGAAAAGTATAAAATACTACCACATCATAGTATGTAAATTGCTATTTAGATGGTATTATGAAACTAACAAGAATTTTATCTATCAGCAAAACAAAACTCGCAATAATGATGGAGGAGAAACATGGATAAGGGAAAGAAAATGTTGGTATATGGACATCGTGGGGTTGGACAAACTCATCTAGAAAACACGATAACTGGTTTTCAAATGGCTGTAGACGCTGGTGTCGATGGAGTCGAAACTGATATTCAAATGACTAAGGATGGACATCTGATATTAATTCATGATAACAGAGTTGATCGCACAACAAATGGTACTGGGCTTGTTGCTGATAAAACACTCGCTGAAATAAGAGATCTTACTATAGGTCAAGGAGAAAAAATACCTCTACTGTCAGAACTCTTTGACCTTTCAAATAAGCATCCAGATTTATTGCTTAACCTAGAGATCAAGGTTTATCCAGATGTTGAGGGAAAAGGATGGACGTCTGAGGTGGTTGACAAAACTATCGATATGCTTGAAGAGTATGGTATGGCAGAACGAAGTATATTCACAAGCTTTAGCTCGTGGGTGTTGGCATACATAGACAAAAAATACAATGGTAAATAGAAGCTCCAGGGCTTCTACCCCTATTTCGTCATGCGTGAGAAAGAAGCTCCAGATGCAAAATTATTTAGTGTCTGTATGTACAATATCTTACTAGATGAGAATGGTAAGCGCCTAGAGGCTGAAAGCCAAGTTTGTCCTCCAGAATGGTTTGCTACGCTTATAGCTGATGGTATAGAGCCATGGTTATGTACTGGTGTTAAGTCAAAGGAAGAGCTAAGATTAGCTTTTAAAAGAGGTGGGTGTTTGATAACCAGTGATGAACCTGATACAACTCTTTCATATCTGAGATCTATTGGAGCGCATGCTTAGATTATTAGGGCCATATATTTTGAAGGATTTACGTTTCCTGTGAAGAATTTGTTTATATAAAGAAAGGTGGTGTAACAGAGTTCTTTACCCACGATTAGAATCACGGGTCTTCGAACTCTGATATTTATGAAAAAAGGAATTTGTGTAGCTGGTAATGCTATAGTTGATCTATTGTATCCTGTTGAAAACTATCCTAATGAAGGAGAGTTGACGACGATTCAGGCAGATGGAATAAATAAATCAACAGGTGGGGCTCTTTGCAATGTAATTGTCGATCTCGCAAAGCTGGACCCCGAACTCCCTTTGGTCGCGATAGGCCAAATTGGCAATGATGAGAATGCACAGTTTATCAAAGAGACATTAAGTAAACACAGTAATATAGACATGTCAGGTATTAAAGAAGAAGGTGAAACATCCTTTACTATTGTAATGAGCAATCAAGCCAACAAACAAAGGACTTTTTTCCAATACCGTGGTGCAAATGCGTATATTA
>JAAZEK010000140.1 GCA_012512335.1 Clostridiales bacterium
AACTGGTGCTACAACTGAGCAGCAGGAAGCTTTCTGGGCATACATTGATGAAGCTGGTCTGAAGTTCACTCAGGAAATTATTGACTATGTAAATGTAAATTATGCTGCTAGTTATATTGGCACTGACTATTTCCCTGGTTACACTGCTGAGGAAGTTGCTGACAATACCAACCTGCAAGCCGCATTTGGTATGGCTATGTGGGGATATGGAGAAGTTAACGAAGATGGTACTTTTACCACTGGAGTTACCGAACAGGTATTAGATCCTGCAACTGATACAATAGACGCTAAGGTTTATTGGGATGAAATCGTAGCCAGTTTCGGTTATGACTTAAGTGATGCTGGTATCAACTATGAAAAAGCCGGCGACGCAACTATTCAAGATTATATAAAAGAAGCTTATATCGCAAACGAAGGTCAGTTGGAAGGTGGAGTACCCAGCATCAGCGGCATTACCACTGATAGTGTGACTGGAGATGACGGAGTAGAAAGAGAATCTATACAAATCGTTATAGATGGTGTAGATCCTACAGCTATCTTCAAAATGGGTGTTCAGGTTGTTCCTGCACACTACTATACAGAAGGATACACTGGCACTTTAAATGAGTATGGTGTAGATACAGGCAACAAGGAATTTATGGATCACCTTAAAACCAAGAATGTATTACCTGTTGGCGCTGGTCCATATGTATTCGATGAGTATAAAGATAATGTTGTTACCTATTCAGCAAATGATAGTTATATGCTTGGTTCTCCCAAGATCAATACATTACGATATCAGGAAATTACCTTAGGCGCAGAATATGACTCTGTTAAGACTGGAACAGTTCATTATACTGATCCTTCTGCCTCAATGACGATTATCAATGATATTACCGCAGGCGAAGGAGACAATGCTAAGCTTGCTTATACACTAGTGGACAATGATGGTTATGGCTATGTTGGTATTCAAGGACAGGCTATTCCAGAATTTGAAGTTAGAAGAGCAATTGCTCACGCTACCAATGTTCAGCTTTCAGTAGATAATTACTATCAGGAATTGGCTAGTGCTAACTATCGAACCATGACTAAAATACTTTGGGCTTATCCCGACAATCCAGAAAACTTATTCCCCTATGACGGAACTGGAGAAACTTCCAAGGCATTGTTCCTGGAAGCAGGATATGTATATGATGAGGGCAAGAATGAAATGCAGTATCCAGAAGAGCATGATAAGGCAGGCGAGCAGGTAACATTCAAGTTCACACTTCCATCAGCTGCCGAGGATCATCCTGCTGGTTCCATATTCATCGATACCCAGAAAGTACTGGCTCAAATTGGTGTGAAGGTTGATATTGAAACTGATGAAGGTCTACTAAACAAGCTAAGTACTGCATACGACTCTGGCATCCAGGTATGGGCAGCAGCTTGGGGAAGCGGCGGTGTAGATCCTGATATGTTCCAGATTTGGCATTCAGACCCTGCTATAAACCAGGGTACTTCAGCAGCCAGAAGTGGTCTCTACTATATGTTTGAGAATGGCAGTGATGAAGAGAAAGCAATGCTTGTTGAATTGAATGAGCAGATTATGGCAGGACGTTCAACTTTAGATACAGAAGAGCGAAAAGCTATCTATAAGAGAGCTTTGGAGCTATCTACAGGATTAGCTGTTGAAATACCAACCTACCAGAGAAAAAATCTATATGTATTCAACAATGAGGTCGTCAAAGCTGATACATTGTTCAGTGGCGAAGATGTAACTCCATTCCAGTCACCAATAAGCTTTATTTGGAATGTAGAGTTAAACTAAACGAATATTATTAATAAATATTTGAATTGAAAAGGGTACAAGGCTTAAATATGTGTATTTAAGCCTTGTACCAATTCTTAAGGATTGAGGGTTAATATGTGGAAATATTTACTGAAAAGAATTGGACTGTCATTAGTGATTCTTTTAGGTGTATCAGGACTTATTTATTTGCTGGTCATGTTAATGCCAGCCGACTATATTGATAACCAGACATCAGCTGCACTGCAGAATGGATCAATGACCATAGAAGATGTTCAACGCTTGAAGGAGTTATACGGATTGGCTGATAAAAGCTTTACAGGAATTGTAAAGAGCTATATGTCTTGGCTCAAAAGTACAATGTCGGGGGATTTAGGGCATTCCTTTATGTATGGCAGACCAGTAACTGATGTATTAGGAGATTATATCTGGATATCTTTTCTAATAGCATTTCTTTCTTATATTTTCCAGATCATTATAGGTATTCCTATGGGGGTTAAAGCAGCTTCAAGTCAGTATAGTGGTTACGATTATACGGTATCTGTTTTTGCGATGATGGGTACGGCCCTTCCTTCATTCTTTTTATCTGCTTTACTTATGAATTTATTTTCTATTCAGTTAGGAATATTTCCCTTGCAAGGCTTGGTATCTGCAACCAAGATTTTTCCGTCTAATGCTCATCTTCAGATTTTTTTGGACAAGGCATGGCATTTAGTTCTACCCATAACTGTATTAACCGTACTAAGTGTTGGTGGAACCATGAAATTTACCAGAACAAATATGCTTGAAGTGCTGAGCTCTGATTATATCAGAACTGCTCGGGCAAAGGGATTGTCTGAACATACAGTAACTTATAAGCATGCGTTTAGAAACACACTTATTCCATTAGTTACATCCTTATCTGGTATGCTACCAGGCTTGTTCGGTGGTGCTATGATTACTGAAACAGTTTTTGCCATACCTGGTATTGGCTATATGGCTTTACGAGCAACTCGAGGAGGCGACATACCCTTTATTATGGGTTATAATATGTTCTTAGCTATCCTGACAGTACTTGGAATGTTGATTTCAGACCTAATGTACATGGTGGTTGACCCCCGTGTCAAACTATCATAAAGGGGGTTCATCTAATGACTATTGATAAAGATAAAGCTATAAAGCTGGATAATATAGAAAATATGGGCACTGATAATGGGTCTGACCAGGAATTAGAAGAACGTTTTAGAGTGATTTCCCCGGGTCGTATGGTAGCTAAGCGATTTTTTAAAAGTAAATTGTCTATTGTAGGCTTAGCAATGATTGTTTTTGTTTTTGTATTTTCTTTTGTTGGACCATTTATTGTAGATGCTACCTGGGGCTATGGTGAAACTCAAGTGTTTGAAATTCCGCGTAATGCTGAAATGATTACAACTGCTGATTTCAGTGCGCCTGATGGTAAAACTTATGATTACTATGACAAATCCCAGACGACTATTCTTTATAAAGCCCCACCATCAAGTGAGCACTGGTTGGGCACAGATACTTCTGGTTTTGATATATTTACTCGTCTTATGTATGGCGGAAGAATTTCTTTATTTATTTCTTTTATTGTAATAATCCTGGAAACCTTAATTGGAGTTGTCCTAGGAGGCTTAGCAGGTTATTTTGGCAAATGGGTTGATCAACTTATTATGCGTATAGTGGACATTTTTGCATGTCTACCTGGTCTTCCTATACTATTGGTGCTTTCTGCTGCAATTAGCTCTATAGATAGCATACCTGCAGAGCATAGAATTTATTATCTAATGGCGTTTATTACCCTTATGGGATGGACAGGAGTAGCCCGAATTGTTAGAGGGCAAATTCTTATGCTAAGAGAACAAGAATATATGTTAGCTGCTGAAACAACAGGAATAAAGGCAATTAATAGAATATTTAAACATCTAGTGCCTAATGCAATGCCTCAATTAATAGTTAGTGCAACTTTAGGCTTAGGCGGTATAATCCTTTACGAATCCACTTTATCATATCTTGGTTTAGGGGTTCCATTTCCAAGAGCAGCTTGGGGATCCATGATAGCCCTGGCAGACCCTTCCAGAGGTCAGGAGATTTTAGCTAATTATCCAAATATGTGGGTTCCAGCAGGTGTTTTGATAGTAGTTGCAGTACTGGGTTTCAGTTTTATCGGGGATGGACTCAGAGATGCATTTGACCCCAGAATGAAAAGGTAGGTGATAACGTGGGCTTATTTGATCGGTTTAAAGTGAAAAAAGTAGAAGGTGTGGACGATACGATGTATCTTACTCTTCGTGAGGAGAAGCGTATAAGTAAGGAAAATGCGAAGCTAATGAAAGAGTTTGAACAGAACAAAAATAGGAAGAATGTCTCTGAAGAGGAGTATCTGACCCAAATGAGAGACCCTTCTAATGTAGTAGAATTCGATAATCTGCACACCTATTTCTTTACTGATGTTGGCACAGTTAAGGCTGTCAATGGGGTAAGCTTTGATATTCCCCAAGGTAAAATCGTAGGTGTAGTAGGTGAATCTGGATGTGGTAAATCAGTAACCAGCCTTTCACTTATGCAGCTTGTTCAAGCACCACAAGGGCAAATTGTTAAAGGAAGCATCCGCTATCAGAGTAGTGATGGCAAATGCTATGATATATCTAAAATACCTAGAGATCAAATGCTTAAGATTCGAGGCAAAGAAATTGCCATGATATTTCAAGAACCGATGACTAGCCTGAATCCTGTATTTAGGATAGGTGAGCAAATGGATGAAGTGGTTCTTTTGCACGTTGAAGGTGCAACTGCTGAATCAGCGAAGGCAAGATCCATTGAAATGCTGAATTTAGTTGGAATTGCAGATGTAGAAAAGATATATAATAATTATCCTCATGAGCTATCGGGTGGTATGAGACAGCGTGTTATGATAGCGATGTCTTTGGCTTGTGACCCAAGGTTAATCATAGCTGATGAACCCACCACAGCATTGGATGTTACAATACAGGCACAAATTTTAGAGCTTCTTCGGGATGTGAAAGATGAAATAAATGGGAGCATTATGCTTATTACTCATGATTTGGGTGTAATAGCTGAGATGGCTGATTATGTTGTTGTAATGTATGCTGGTAGAATAATCGAACAGGGTACAGTTCATGAAATTTTCAATGATCCTAAGCACCCTTATACCATAGGATTAATGAAGTCAAAGCCTGGTGGTGATTCAACGGAAGATCGTTTATATAGTATAAAAGGTCAGGTTCCAAATCCAATCAACATGCCGGATTACTGCTATTTCTGTAATCGTTGCGATCATGCAATGGCTATTTGTTCGAAGGAATATCCAGAGATGGTAGAATTTACATCAGATCACCGGACAGCCTGCCACTTGTATTATGGTGAAGGTTTGAAGGAGCAAAATAAGAAGGGAGTAGAGGTTGGAAGCGATGGCAATTGAATTGATGAATGAAAAAAGCAACAATGAAAATATACTTGAAGTTAGCAACCTGAAAAAGTACTACCCACTTTCTAAGATTGCTGTTGGCAAAAGAAGAGCCTATGTGAAGGCTGTTGATGATGTCTCCTTTTCCATTAAGACAGGTACAACAATGGGACTAGTTGGAGAATCTGGTTGCGGAAAAACTACTGTAGGGAGAACCATTCTACGTTTACATGATGTAACATCTGGACAGGTTATATTTAACGGACGAGACCTTGCCAAGGTTCCTTCTAGAGAACTTAGGAAGATGCGCCCTCAAATGCAGATGATATTCCAAGATCCATACTCTAGCTTGTCACCAAGACTACCAATTGGTGAGATAATTGGTGAAGCAGTTAGAGAACATAATATAGTACCTAAGTCTCAGTATAGGGCTTATATTTTAAAGGTTATGAAGGACTGCGGCTTACAACCACAGTATTTTTACCGTTATCCTCATGAGTTTTCAGGTGGACAACGCCAGAGAATAAGTATAGCTAGAGCTGTAGCATTAAAACCAAAGTTTATTATTTGTGATGAACCCTTAAGTGCCTTGGATGTTTCCATTCAAGCACAAATTATTAATTTGATGAAAGATTTACAGGAGCAATACCAATATACCTATTTGTTTATTTCTCACGACCTTTCGGTTGTTGAGTATTTATCAGACACAATTGGAGTTATGTATTTGGGAAGTATGGTAGAAATGGGAGATAAAAAGAAGATTTTTACCAATCCTATGCATCCATATACCAAAGCCTTGTTGTCAGCTGTACCTAAATCTAATCCAGATGAAAAGATGAATCGTATTATTTTGGAAGGGGATATTCCAAGTCCTGTAAATCCTCCATCTGGATGTAAATTCCGTACAAGATGTCCACATGCAATGCCAGTTTGTGCTGAGAAGGCTCCTATACTAAAGGAATACGATGATGGCCATAAAACTGCGTGTCATCTGTACAGCCAAGATTAGATAGGATGATTCCATTGAAATTAAGGAAAGAAAGAGAAAAGAAGCGGAAACACGAATTTGTTGATGACGGACGTGTAATAGCAAACATGAATATCGATGGAATGCCACATACCATTGTCAAACGGAAAGCATTTGATGAGTTTGGTAAGACAGAAGAAAAAAAAGAAACCATCAAGCTTACCAAAAAAGAACGATGGAGTGTGTTGTTCGGTGTTGTGACATCTCATTTAGTTTTTGTGATTATTGTCTTCGGTTCGTTAGCGCTATTTATATTATTTTGCATAAAAGTATGGTTTAAGTAGAATAATCCATACTCGTACCAGGTAGGGGGAAGAAGTGATATGGTAAATATCAAAAAAAAGCACTATTTAATACTAATCATAATAGTGATTGCAGGTAGCTTATTTCTAAGCTCCTGTGCTATAAGTGACGAAGCTGTTGATCCAGCAGCCTGGGGCTATGATTGCACTGTTACCTATGATGCTTTAGGCGGTACAATTAACACTAGGGGAGTTCGAGAGACATATTATATGACGAATTCTTATCTATTTAAGCCTACAGGAACAACCAATATGCTGATAGAGCCTGTTAAAGATGGTTTTATTTTAGCAGGGTGGTATACAGCCAAAGAGGATATATTAGATAAGGATGGCAAAATTACTGGGTACTCATTTAGAACAGAGGACAGATGGGATTTTCAACTTGATCGCGTGCAGGAAGATATGACTCTTTACGCAAGATGGGTCTCGCAGGGTAGAGTAGAATATGTCGATGCTGAAACCAATGAAGTAAGATTTGAAAAAAATATTA
>JAAZEK010000141.1 GCA_012512335.1 Clostridiales bacterium
GATAGGTATGAATAGCATGACCCATCTCGTGTGCTAGGGTATATAGGTTATTCACATTATCCTGATAATTTAGAAGTACATAAGGATGGGTTCCATAACAACCCCATGAGTAAGCACCGCTGGTTTTACCTTCGTTTTCCATAACATCGATCCAGCCATTCTCATAGCCTTCGTTTAATATAGCAAGGTAATCCTTACCAAGTGGTGCCAAACCTTCTGCGATCATATCCTTGGCCTTAGCGTATGGCACTTTCATATCGATATCCTTAACAATCGGAACATAAAGATCGTACATGTGAAGCTCATCAAGCTTTAGCGCTCGTTTCCTAAGAGATACATACCGATACATTGCATCCATGTTTCGGCTGACAGCCTCAATCAAGTTGTCATAAACTGAAACTGAGATATTATCTTCATCCAATGAAGCTTCCAAATCCGATGAATACTTACGTGATTTGCTTATAAAAATATCCTTCTTGATACTGGAGCTCAAGGTTGCTGCAATTGTATTCTTTTGCTTACCATAAGTGTCATATAAAGCTTTAAAAGCGTCCTGACGAACTCTTCTGTCAGCACTTTCCATAAGGTGTGTATAGCGGCCCTTCGTCAACTCGATGTCTTCTCCATTTTCATCTTTTATAGTAGGAAAACGGATATCTGCATTATTTAGCATGGTAAAGATATTTCTGGGGGCAGCCGCAACTTCACCAGCCATGGCCAATATCTTCTCCTCATTAGCCGATAAGGTGTGTTCTCTTCTTCTGCTTATGTCATACAGGAATTGGTCATAAATCTTTAATCCCTCAGTACTACTGATATATTTCTCTAAAGTGTCACCTGGGATGGAAATTATCTCGGGCACGATAAAGGAAGCAACACTTTGCCCTTCCACCAATAAGGCCATCGCTCTATCAAGCAGAGCTTGAGACTCTGAATTTCCATTATCTTCATCGGTCTTCATCTTAGCGTATACAAAGAGTCTTTCAATCCTATGGGACAAATCCATGTATAGCTTAAGTCCACTAAGTAATGACTCAGCTGATTTGCCCAATGTGCCTTTAATCTCGCCTACTTTTGGCAACATATCCTTTATGTATTGATAGTCCTTTTCCCAGGTATCCCTGTCTGGATAAATATCTTCTATCCTCCATTTTAAATCCTGGGGCACTTCACTTCTCTTAGGTAAACTCTTATTTTCACTCATTATTTTGGGTAAAAACCCATTCCTCCCTTCAAATGTTAAGGTAATAGCATACTAAAAAACAAATTTGGATAATGCTTTTTTCAATGGGATATATAAAGCTACAGCTACTCCGATAGAAAATGTACCGTTAATTAGCGTAGCAGGAAGACTGATTGCGGAAGTTATAATGGCTGGGTAGAAACTACTACCAGCAAGCAGAAGTGTACCAAAGCCAAATAAAAATTCTCCTACCAGGTTAAATGCAATGCCCGCTACTGACCCAATTATTGCATATTGAATTTCAACAGAATACCTGTTGGCTAAGATACCTGCTATAACCAGCAGTCCCCCTAATATTAGCGAGAAGATATATAAGACCGGATTTATAACCAGTGGCTTTTCAACGCCAGGAATTACAATCTCATAACCTCTTGCAAGTGTAACCATTAATAGTATGACGCCGACTGCTATGAAGAATATAGCTGCTACAAATATCCATCTTACTGGAGAAACTCGAGAGTCGTCGTCTTGGCTTTCTCCTTCTTTATCCTTCTTACCAGCAATCTTACCGGTAATTACCCCTATACCAAATTTAAGTATAAAGGTTTTCGGTGCATAGGCGGCAAAACCATTCATCAGGTCAAATAAGCCCATACCTATTGAACCCGAAATCCCACCTATATATCCGTTAAATAGCAAGGAAGCTAATATAACAAACATATTACCCATGTGTAA
>JAAZEK010000142.1 GCA_012512335.1 Clostridiales bacterium
TATCCTTCTACCTGTCGGCCATTTAGAAAAACTCCCAGCTCTGGGTCGTAAAACTGAGATGTGGTGCTTTTGCTGAGATAGCCATTCTCATACAAGCGATCGAATACTTCCTTCGAAACCTGTTCATGTATTTCCTTGGCACGCCCTAAGCTAGAAGCAGCAAATAAATTCAGACTAACATTAAATTTTTCCAAAACTTCCTTCTGTAGCTTGTGGTTATATGTTACAAATTCTTCAATGCTTATATCTGATTCGCCTTTTTCCACTAGCTGACGATGGCTTTCGGATATCGGGGACCCATAGCAGTCGGTACCGGAAACAAATATAACATTGTCTTCCCCTATGCGATCGCGTAGAAACCTGGCGAAGAAGTCTGCGTGGATAAACACCCCACCAACATGCCCAAAATGTAGTTCTTTATTTCCATAGGGCATACCTCCAGTAATAACGGCCCTCTTGGGAAACACAGGTCTTGTACTTTCCCTACTCATCTTTCTGATCTCTCCTTAAACTTTTAACAGAAATAAAATGCTCTCTTCCTCATCTGAAGACGAGAGCTTGTGCTGTATACTCAAATCCTTATGGATTATATTATCATAACGGACTCGATATGTAAATAATTCGCTCAATAATTTGTATGTTTTTATCAAAGTAGTAGAAAAACAGTGAAATCTTTAAAAGTTTTTACACATTGTTCATAAAAAAATGCTATAATACTATTTAATGCACGTTTTAATTACATTAAAATACTGGGGTGATAAAATGTTTGGTTTGTCAGCAGAGAAAATCGCTAAATGGGCTGAAAAAGGCAAAGCTGAAAAGTTGATTAAAGCAGCTAGTACCAAAAATCCAGAGCTACGCAAGACTATCGTACAGGCTATGGGTAAGGTGGAAGATGAGCAAGTATTTAACTATCTCATTACCTCCCTACGTGACCGTAGTTCCGATATCAAGTTGGCTGCTCTAGAAGCTTTACAACAGCTCAGCAACAAGAATTCAGTAGAGCACATAAAGAGTCTGATTCATGATTCAGATAGCAAAGTCGTTGAAAAAGCAAGAGAAGTTTTAAGACAAATAAATAAAACCAACGGCCATAGCGAGTAATTGTAACTGTAGAAAGAGCTGTTGAAAGCCAAGCAAAGGTTTTCAACAGCTCTTTCTTTTTACACTACTACACTTAATGTGCTACCACTATTGCCTTTTTTTATGACTAATTGCCTGTCAATCCTCTCTTTTAATTCACTTACATGAGAGATAATACCTACTAATCGATTTCCTTCCGAAAGCCCTACCAATGTCTGTATAGCCTGTTCTAAAGATTCAGTATCCAAAGCTCCAAACCCTTCATCAACAAACAAGGTGTCTATTTCTACTCCACCAGCATAGCTTTGTATTACATCGGATAATCCCAAAGCCAGAGATAGTGATGCCTTAAAGGATTCTCCACCAGAGAGCGACTTCACTGATCGAATTCGTCCAGTATAATGATCCAGCACATCCATCTCTAGTCCCGTCTGAGAGCGCATATCTGTAGCTTCTTCTCTTCGTACTAGTTCATAACGGCTGTTAGACATTATTCTCAAGCGTTTGTTCGCTTCCATAAGAATACGACTAAAATAGGAAGCTTGCACATACTGTTCAAATGCCAGCTTTTGCTTACCTGCCAGCTCACCGTTTGCAGTTTTAGAAAGATTAGCAATAAGCATTGATTCTTGCTGATAAACAGTTGCCTTTGAGATAGCATTATCTAGCGCCTTTGATATCTTCTCGTTGATTCCTAAACGTACAATCAATGTCTGAATTTTTCTCTCAAGCTGCTGTTTTTCTCCCTCCAGCTTTTGTTTTACAGACTCCAACTGCTCCATGTCTTGTCTTTCTCTATTTTCTATTTCTTTAAGAAGTCTCTTCAAATCCTGGTCTACGGTTTTTACTTGTGTATTATACTTATCAATGAAGTCCTTTAAGGCACTTATCTCTGACTCCGTTTTTCTTGCCTCATGATAGGCTTCTTCATGTGGAAAGCCACAATCAGTTAGCATTTTAGTATACGCTTCAAATGCATGCTGCTTGGACTGGATGATAAGTGTCAACCTATTTCCATGGTCGACTAATAAAGCTTGGTTAGCCTGCAATTTGTTTTGAAGACCATGATAAGCCTCTTCTGCCTTTTTGAATGCATCCCTCAAAGAATCAAGTTTCGCTTTCCATTGTTTTATAGATAACTTAGCTTGTTTGCTGTCTTCATACTCCAATGAAGAAGTCAGTATTTTAAATTCCCCAGTCTTGGTATCTATTTCTGAAACAATCTTATTTCTCCGCTGTTCACTTCCAGTGGTTTCAGCCTCATTCCTCTGTAAAGACTCCTCAATCTTCAACAGCTGCTCCTTGCATTCCTTTTTTCTAGATGCTTGTTTTCCCAAGCGGAGATAAAGCTCATCATTTTGTTCCTTCTTATCCCTGTTGTCTACCAAAGCAGATTTAATCATTGCAGAACGCTGTTCCTGATTGAGAGTCTCATCCATATCAGAAAAGAATGCTTTAAAAGCATGCTTAAATCCTTTTTCAGCCTGTTCAATCGCAGTCCTTTTGTTTGACGATTTTTCACTAGCATCCTGCATCTTCTTCCGGGCAATCTCGGTTTTTTGTTTTATTTCATTTAATTGAGCCTCGCTAAGCACATTGGGAGACAAGCTTGCCTTGTTGGGGTGTACAGTAGAACCGCATACAGGACAAGGGTCACCAACACCAAGCGCAGTAGCCATTAGACCTGCCTGCTCTCTGAAAAAAGATCTTTCTTTTTCTATGTAATCGGAGTTCACTAGATTAAAAGCCTTTTCCTCTTCAATAAACTTTTTTATTAGCTTTCTACTATCTCCTTGGAATCTTTCAATTTCATCCAGTGATTCCTGAAGCTCAAGCAAGCCCTTCTGTGTAGCCTTAAGTTGCTTATCCTCTTGCTCACAAGCTGACAGCTTTAGCTCTATATCATCTAATTTTCCTATTTCCTCATTAAGAAAATTCTTCTGCTCCTGCAAGGCTTCTTTCTGTTGTAGTAGCTCCTCTAAGCTCTTACTAAGCCCTAATTTTGTTTTCTCCAGCTTTTCTAATTCGCTCTTTAGTTTCGTCAATAAATCATATTGAGGAAGCATTTTACTTAAGTGATCAATTGAAGAAGTCAGTTTCTCTCGCTCTGGTTCTTTTTCTTTCTCCACTTGATAAGCCACTTGTGCCTTTTCAAGCTTTGTTGTTTGTGCAAATATTTCCTTATTAATAGCTTCTATGCTCTGTAGTAATCCCTTTTCATCTTTCTGCTCACGTAAATAGGCTGTTTCTAAAGGCAATACCTTCTGCAATGCTTTTTCAGCATCATCTAGCGCCTTTTTTCTTATATTATATTTTTCTTGAAACCCATCTAATTTTTTCTTGTTTTCAAGAGCAATATCCAACTCTGTAAAAGCTTTATTGATATATTGGGCTTTGACTATTGCTGTCGCCTGTGCTTCTAAAATCTTCCCCAACTTATCTGACTCTTGTTTTAATCGGCTTTGCTCTACTGAATCTGATTGATTAAGTATCTGTAGCTCCGCCAGAATATCCCCAGCCTTATGTATACTTGCTCCATTAATCATTTCAAGTAAATTCCTAGCTATTTCATCCTCCGGGCATGAGATACCTTTGATTTCTTGTAGTATTCTCTGCTCCTCATCTTCACAGCGTCTCCGAGCTTCCCGTTCATTTTCTTTAAGTATTCGTTGAACCGATTGATATAGCTCAGTATTAAATATTCGTCTGAAAATTTCTCCACGCTCTTTACTGTCTGAAAGCAGAAGCTGCAGAAATTCTCCTTGAGCAATCATTGCTATTTGCTTGAATTGTTGACTGGTGATACCTAAAAGATCCACTATTCTTGTAGTAACATCCTTGTATCCAGTGATAATATCACCATTTGGCATCTGCAATGTAGCGTCTGCGGTTTCAAAGGTTGTCCCCTCTCCGCTCTTCTTAGGTCGTTCATAACGGGGATTTCTCTCTATGAAATATGTCTTAGCTTTATGAAGGAAGGTCAGTTCTACAAAAGTTCTAGTAGTAGGTTTTGCAAAATCGCTACGTAGCGTATCTACTGTCCTGGTGGAACCGCTGGCTTCCCCAAATAGTGCAAATGAAATTGCGTCAAAAATAGTGGTTTTTCCAGCACCAGTATCACCTGTTATAAGAAATAGTCCTTGACCGCCAAAGGCTGCAAAATCCAATTCTGTCCTGTCTGCATAAGGACCAAAGGCACTCATCGTTAATACAAGTGGTTTCATAGCTCAACACCTCCAAGCTCTTCGAAAATTTCCTCCATAATTTTAATTTGCTTTGAGCTTAGCTCACTATTGTTTTGAATCTGATAAAATGCTTGGAACAAATCCATAGGACTCTGTTTAGAATCTTCTATAGAAGCAGCAATTTCTGAGTAAGCTGTTTCTTGGCTACGACTATTCTCAAAATCAATAGCCATAAAATTCGGATATACTTGACGCAACTGTCCACTCGCATCATAGATTTCTTCCTCATCTGTCAGGGTTATATGGAGGTAATCATCTACACCCTCTGGCTCTTCCTTACCTATGCGAAGTAGTTCTGCAATAGGCCCTTTAATTTCACGTAGGTCGTGTAAAGGATTAAGCGGAAGCTGCTTAAATGAAAGATCTCCCTTCTCTTCAAGCTGAATCAATGTAGCTGATTTTTGATGAAGTGCTTCTGAAAAGGAGTACTTTAATGGCGATCCAGCATAGCGGACTGTATCCCTTCCAATTCTTTGAGATCTATGTAAATGGCCTAATGCAACATAATCAAAATCATCAAAGGCAGAAGCTTCAACGCTGTCCAATCCTCCAACTGATAGATATTCCGACTCCGAACGCTCTGGTTGCTGAGTACCACTGACTACAAATTGGTGAGCTAAGAGAACATTTCGCTCTTGGGTATTGACATTAGTAGCATTAATAACCGCTCGGACCGACTCATCATAAGACTCAACTGCTTGCTCAAAATAAGGCCTCACCATAGCTGGTTTTATAAAGGGTAGTCCATAAATATTGACAAGACCGTGCTTGTCCTCCAAGGAAACCTTTTGCATCTGCCCGCCAAATACACTAGCAATGTATAAGCCATTCTTTTGTAGTATCCTGCTACCAAAGCCTAAGCGCTCAGGTGAGTCGTGGTTACCACTAATCATAAATACAGCCTGTCCCAATCCAGTTAGCTTTGTCAAAAACTCATCCAATAGCTCCACTGCTTCAGAGGAAGG
Organism: Clostridiales bacterium; assembly: GCA_012512335.1. Classification (GTDB taxonomy): domain Bacteria; phylum Bacillota; class Clostridia; order Caldicoprobacterales; family DTU083; genus UBA5454. The sequence continues at coordinate 5,294 of JAAZEK010000142.1, forward strand.
CTGACTTTTGTCATAAACATCCCCAGCAATGAGAATGCCATCTGGCTTCTCCACATCAGTAATCTCCAATATCTGATTCAGAATATGCTTTTGATCCTCTATCAAATTGAATCCATTGACACGCTTACCAATATGTAAATCAGCTATATGAAGTAGTTTCAATAGAACCATCCCCCCTGTGGTTTATTCCTCTGTTCTATGTACATTATAGCTAGCATTTGTGGATAAAACAAATTCGAATATTCCACTTGCTTTTGCGTTCACAAATCTTTCTACAGCTCATCACTTGCTTAATCAGTTACAACATCATAAGGCCAATCTATAATACCTCCAAAATCAAAAACATTGTTATAACCCATTTCAATCAGATGCTTAGCTGATTTTGCACTTCGATTCCCTGAGCGACAATATATTAGAATTTTGGTATCCTTATCAGGTATTTTTATCTCTACTTCTTCTTTTAGCTTTGCATCTGGTATCAGTATTGCATTTGGTATATGCCCATCATCGAATTCCGCTTTTGTACGCACATCCAAAATCACAATATTTTCTTCAGCATCTATAATGGCTTTTGCTTCTTCAGCATTAATCGTTTTATAATTCACATTTTCTATTTCCTTGCTACAGCTACTAACAGGTATAGTAATTAAAAGCATAATCGTTATTATCTTCATAAGCTTATCTATCATAGTTTTAATCTTCCTCTCCAAAAGGTATTATAATGACGTGGGATGAATATCGCGTAAAATTCTTAACTGTTTTCTATGGGTCGTAAATGATCTCAATGAAAATCACCCCAACAAGAAAGCAGCCCAGTCCTCGGAAGGACTTGGGCCTGATCGTTAAAATAATTATATGATATGCGAAAATGCTTGTCAATATTCAATTTTTATATATGAAATAAGTTCACTTCTCTATTGTAAGATAGTCTAAGATAAAATAATTTAAATTTAAAATAATTTACTGTAGGGAATGAAAGAACTAATTCCCTACAGTAAATTTTCATATGCAATATGTTCTATAAATATTTGTCGTGGTTATTATTTATTGATGCCAGATTCTCTTATTATGTTCATGTATTCTTCATGTGCAGGAACATATTCATTTTCGATGAAGTTCACAAAGTCTTCACGAGAAATCTGGTCGCAAATATACTTTGTCTCATATTCATCATACTTGGTGATAATACCAGAATCAGTAATCTTAACTAAAGCCTCATTGGTACCAGCCACTAAGCTTGTAGGCAAGTAGATAACTTGATTTGTTTTTGCCCCTATATCAGCATTAGCTTCCTCATATATCTTTTGGTCTTCTACTGATATAAATGCGTTCATCAGCTTTCTTTTATCTACAGTTTGATAATTCATCGTAGCATATGCAGAAGTATACTGACTGGCAGCTTTACTTTGTTCCTCTGTTAAGCTAGCTATCCTAGTCTCAGGATCAAAGCTAGTATAGGTTAGTCCTTCAATTCCTAGATTTAACAATTCATTACATTCATTTGTATATCCATAATCAAGGAACTCAATAGCTTTTTCAATATTTGCACTTTCAGCGTTTATTGCATAATTACCCCACATCTGTGGATTGTAATAAACGTTAGAGGAGGCATCTCCTTCTTTTCTAAGAGGTGGTCCTAAAACTAATTCAGCATTAGGATCTACATTCTTTACTTCAGTAATCGCTGCAGCAACTATATGATTAACTGTTTTTTGATTGTATATAGCACCACTCTTTGCTGCTACAAACTTATCGTCATCCTCATACATCTTTGTTAAATACCATTCAGGATCCATAGCACCGTTTAGATACATATCACGTAGCCAATCTACATAAACCATATATCCTTCCTGTGCCTGCATAATTTCATAATTTCCATTTTCATCGGGAACTGTAGCTGGTCTAAATTCGAATCCACTAGTTATATTACGATATAGGTGGCCAAATACTCTATTATAAGACCATCCAAATGTATCATCAGCCCCATTACCATCAGGATCTTCTTTTGAAAAAGCAAGCATTACATTTGCAAATTCTTCTGGAGTTTGTGGAACTTCAAGTTGGAGCTTATCCAACCAGTCTTTTCTATAGATAATTACATCATAGTCTTTTGTTTGTACACGTGGGACAGAATACATGCCATTGTCTAAACTAGCAATCTGGACATAAGTTAACTCCTGCTCAGTCAAAACAGCTTTAGCATTAGGCATAGAGCTTTCAAAGTATTCGTCCAACTGAAGCAGCAATCCATCTTCTGCCCAATCTTGGTACAATACAGCCATATTATTCAAGAAAATAATATCTGGCAGCTCTCCTGAAGCCATAACAATATTTAGCCTATCAGCATAGTTATTGATTGGCGGAGCTTCCATTTCTAAATTAATATTGAGCCTTTTTCCTAGTTCTTCAATAATCGGGTTGTCTTCTACAACAAATTCTGCATTTAACCTTTGAATCATTGTAAGAGTTACAGGTTCTTCTTGAGAATCATTGTTGTCACCAACATTGTCCTCAGTGCCAGTAGTTGGTTTGCTACTAGGGGTTTCATCTTCAACTTCAGCGCCTTGTCCACAA
>JAAZEK010000143.1 GCA_012512335.1 Clostridiales bacterium
AGTGTAGACATAAATGAGAAAGACTATAGTGTAATATTTGGAAGCGCCACCTTTGATTTCAGAGAGATCCCAATTGCTGATTTGAATAGAAAGATGGAAGTGAGCACAATATTTGGTTCAGCTGAGATTTTGCTTCCTAAGGATGCATCTGTGGAAATTGAGGCGAATTCTGTTTTTTCTTCTACTCAGTTTCCTGATGGCTCAAGCCTTACCTTTGGAGATCGAACTTTTTTGTCTGATCCACAAGGAAAGAAAGAAGCTGATATAGAGCTGGAGGTCAATACAGTATTTGGTAGCACTGTGATAAGTCATTAATCTGTGGAAAGATTCTTGGCAATCGCTCTGGATGACACGGGGATAGTTATGTCATTCCGAGTGAAACGAGGAATCTTTAATAGTAAACTAATATATAAAAAATACAGGATGTATCATGAAATACACATACAAACATACGCTATATGCCAGTTATATTGGCTATATTACGCAGGCGATTATCAATAATTTATCGCCTCTTTTATTTGTTACCTTTCAGCGAGAGTTTCAGATTAGTCTGGAACAGCTTGCTCTTCTTATTTCCCTAAATTTCGGAACACAAATCCTAGTAGATATAATAGCTATAAGGTTTGTAGACAAAATAGGCTATAGGGCTTCGGCAGTAATTTCTCATATTGCTGCTACCCTAGGTCTACTCTGCATGGGGATCCTTCCTAATGTTCTCTCTTCCCCTTATACTGGTCTTATTATAGCTGTGATTCTAAATTCTATTGGTGGAGGAATTATCGAAGTAATTATCAGCCCTATTGTGGAATCCCTTCCGGGGGATGAGAAAGCTTCTGCCATGAGCCTGCTTCACTCATTTTATTGCTGGGGATTTGTTTTAGTTGTAGTTATATCCACTCTATATTTTAGCATAATTGGCTTAGAATACTGGTATTACCTACCTTTGCTATGGGCCTTAGTACCATTGTTTAACGCTTTATTCTTTATGAAGGTTCCTTTAAGAGCTTTGGTGGAAGAAGATGAGCAAACACCCTTACGCAGATTATTCTCTGCCAATATATTCTGGGTGCTATTTCTTTTGATGGTAAGTGCAGGTGCAGCAGAACAAGCTATGACCCAATGGTCATCTCTATTTGCAGAGCTTGGACTTGGTGTTTCTAAAACCATGGGAGATTTGCTTGGACCTTGTGCCTTTGCCATACTAATGGGATTGTCTCGTACTTATTTTGGAACAAGAGGTACCAAGCTCAACTTAAGAAAAGCATTGATTCTCAGTAGTGTATTGTGTGTTGCGAGCTATTTGTTGGTGGTGTTTTCACCTATTCCGTTACTATCACTAATAGGCTGTTCGCTGGTAGGTCTTTCTGTTGGCATATTCTGGCCAGGAACACTTAGTCTATCTATGAAAACCTATCCCAGTGGTGGAACCGCTATGTTTGCAGTTCTTGCATTGGCTGGAGACCTAGGATGTTCTTTGGGGCCGGGCTTAGTAGGACTTATATCCAATAGTGTACAAAATAGGGGAAGCTTTGGCTTCTTATCTTCTTTAATTTCAGGTCAGGATCTTACACAGATTGGGCTGAAGACAGGTCTGTTAATGGCCATAATATTTCCAATAATTATGATATTGGGAGTTGTTATCCTCAAATCTCATCGAAAAAGGCATTAAAACTTTTAAATTCTTGATATAGGTCAATTTTTATTCTCTCATTTCTTGCTACAATAAAACCATAGAAAATAAGAAATAGTAAGTAAAAGTGAGCGCGCCACTTATAGAAGTGAGCGTTTAGACGTAGGATAAATAATAATAAAAAAGGTGAAAGAGGGAGTAAACATGACAAAACAATTTAATCAAGTAATAGGGAATCAGCTTAAAACTTTAGGGCAATATGTACCCATCGTAGATCGAGTACATGGAGATAATCATCCAGAGTTTCATGAGGTTCGTAAAGTATTTGAGGTTCTAGCAAAGAAGATAAAAGATGCTGGAAGCGAAAAACCAGTCTTGAATGAAGAATTTGCCCAATTACGAAAAATTACTGATAACTATACAGTTCCAGATGACGTATGTGAAAGCTATGAAGCTGTTTACAAGATGTTGGAAGAGGTGGATGTAGCTTACCAAGCATAGAAGCACTTCAATGAGGGAGATGAGAATTTTGCAGAGATTTATCTTAGGAAGGAAAAACCAGATAACTATAGTCAGTGCTGTTTTAATAGCCATTGCATTTATTACCAAGTGGACGACAGACAATATGATAATATTTGAGTGGGCATTAATCATAGCGTCGATTCTAGGTGTTGCGCCTATAGCAATTCAAGCTTACCAAGCACTAAGAGTAAAAGTAGTAAGTATCGATGTATTGGTAACAATAGCAGTGCTAGGAGCATTTTTGATACGAAACTTTGAAGAATCCGCAATAGTCACCTTTCTTTTCTTATTTGGAGCATTTTTAGAGCAGAGGACCTTAAACAAAACCCGTTCTGCTATTAAAGAATTAACAGAAATGGCACCGGAAAGTGCTTTGAAACAAATGGAAAATGGTGAGTTTGAAGAAGTAGAAGTTGACGAGGTTGATGTAGGGGACGTATTACTTGTAAAAACAGGGGCAAAAGTACCAGTAGATGGAACAGTGTTAACAGGTGAAGGTAGTATAAATGAAGCCAGCATTACGGGGGAATCATTGCCAGTAAGTAAAGAAGAAGGATCTAATGTTTTTGCAGGAACAATATTAGATAATGGGACAATACAAATAGAAGCTGATAGAGTAGGGGAAGACACAACTTTTGGTAAAATTATCGAGCTAGTAGAAGAGGCCCAGGACTCTAAATCAGAAGCAGAGAGATTTATAGATAGATTCTCAAAATGGTACACACCAGCTGTTCTAGTCTTAGCATTTATAGTATGGATTTTCTCAACAGATATAGAACTTGCAATCACAATTCTAGTACTAGGTTGCCCAGGAGCATTGGTTATTGGAGTACCAGTTTCAAATGTAGCAGGAATAGGTAATGGAGCAAGAAATGGGGTATTATTAAAAGGTAGCGAAGTAATTCAAGACTTCAGCAGACTAGATACCATGGTGTTTGATAAAACAGGTACCTTAACAGTAGGAAACCCGTCAGTATCAGAAACAAAGCACTACGGAGAAAACATAGAAGAGGCACTGGGATATCTGGCGAGTATAGAAAGAGAATCGGATCATCCATTAGCAAAGGCGGTATTAGAAGAAATAGGAGAGACTGAAATTTCACCAGTAACTGATACAGAAGTAGTAAAAGGTGGAGGAATAGTAGCAACAGTAAACAATCATAGAGTTGCAGTAGGAAATGTCGCCTTAATGGAAAAAGAAAATGTAAGGCTAACTGAAAAAGCCAAAGAAGATATAGAACGTTTTGAAAAGGCTGGAAACTCACTAGTTATAACTGCAGTAGATGGAGAATTAAAGGTATTAATGGGAGTTAGAGACCAGATACGTCCTGGAGTAAAAGAGGATCTACAAAGACTAAAAAGATTAGGAGTAAAAAACTTAGTAATGCTGTCGGGAGATAACCAAGGAACAGTTGACGTAGTAAGTAAAGAGCTAGGCTTAACTGAAGCCCATGGAAATATGTTACCTGAGCATAAATCAGAATATGTGAAAATGCTAATCGAGGAAAAGGGTCAAATAGTAGCATTTGTAGGAGATGGGGTAAATGACAGTCCATCACTAGCTTTAGCTAACATTGGGATAGCCATGGGAAGTGGAACAGACGTAGCCATAGAAACATCAGATGTTGTACTAATGAATTCAGATTTTGGCCGCTTACCACACGCATTAGGGCTAGTAAAGGCAACAGCAAGCAATATGCGACAAAATATAATTATAGCAGTAGGCGTTGTATTGGTACTACTTGCAAGCGTATTCTTCAGCGAATGGATGAACATGTCAATAGGAATGCTAGTCCATGAAGCCAGCATACTAGTAGTAATCATTAATGGTATGAGATTGCTTCGTTACAGACTACGACGCTAAATATTAAAAATTGATATAGATCAATTTTTAATAAGCTACAGTAGTGTATAATATAATTAAGATAAGAAATTGAGGAGAGATGAAAAATGCAAAAGGCAACATTACAATTGGAAACATTAACCTGTCCATCTTGTCTACTAAAAATAGAGAACGCAGTAAAATCTTTAGATGGTATTGACCAAGATAGCTTAAATGTACTATTTAACTCAAGTAAAGTTAAAGTAAATTTTGATGATGAAAAAGTATCCATTGAAGATATTGAAAAGGCAATTGATAAACTAGGATACGAGGTTAAGAAAACCACAGTTAGAGCAATGTAAGAATATGACAAACCTACCCTATAATAAACCGATCCTCATGGGATAGACTTCTGATCTAGCCATGAGGGTCGGTTTTATTTAATCACATTTTTATTTGCAAAGTCGTAATTCTATCTGAATACCGATACCATATTCTTAAATAAGTCTTCATTCTGCTTAATTTTACTTTGGCCACCTACTACGCATAAATAATCGTTTTTTAATACATCAGCGGTCATCCCAGAAAGTCCTTTAATATCCCTAGCTGTAGTTGCTAGAATTTCGTCTCTCTCTTTTTGGATGCTTTCTTGGGTCAAACCTGTAAAGTAGTAGAGTTCTGACCGTTCTCCCTTCATTTGAGGGGTTAAGGGGGTATCTAGCCGGCTAATTGTACCAATGATATATTTTTTCATTTCTCTTTCATCAGCATCAAAATTCGCCAAGTAGTCCGTAAGACCATCATAGGCTTCCAAAGTCTCCCTCAAGTTGGGATCCCGATAGGAGGTAAAGATCATCATGCCACTTCGGGTAAAGGATATTGAAACACCATAAGCCCCACCTTGCACACGAACACGGTTCCATAAATAATCCAAGTTACTAATAGTGCGTAATACCTGTAGAGTTCCACGGTAGGAATATCCCATTCTTATATAGCTAAAGCCTTTGGCCACATATTGAATTTTGCTTGGAGTTAAAAGCCCTTCATTATAAGCTTCTTCATGGAAGGGGAAGGGAGCACTTGGATATTCTTCCTTAGACAACTTCTGAGCAAAATTCCTAAATTGTTCAGCAAATCCCGGATATTCTTTTTCCGATATGGTGATACCTGCAATCAGGCTGTTCTTGCGGAAGATAAGCTGCACTGCTCGTTCCAGTTTTTCAACTAACTCAGGACTTTTGGAATCGAAATTATCTTCCAAGTCACATAAAAAGTGATAGAAGGCAATACCGGATGTTAGCTCTGAATATTTACCAGCTGGGGAAAAGTAGGAGCTTAAACGACTCATAGCCACTTGATTTCCAGCTTGGTTGATTATCATTTCCATACGGGACCGAGTCTCCTGAACTATTTCTTTCAAACGTCTTGCATCTTGGAAAACAGTTCCGTTTATAATCTCTTCGAGAAGCTCTATCAATTTAGGTATTTTATCAACAAGAGCTTTAGAGCTTACTACAAGCTTAGGTAGAAACTCACCATCCTCACCGTTTAAGGCGAGAGCTTGTAGGTTATATTGGATACCCCCAGTATGGATGTCTATTTCATTGGAAAGATCCTCATAGTGATGATCTTTTGTACTCATCTTACCCAACAGGGTTGTCAATAAGCTAGCATAAGGAATTAGCTCGAAAGGAACTGAACTACTATTAAACCAGAGATTAAGATACGCAATTCCGTTGGTTTCAATAGGATGATATAATAGCTTAACTCCAGCCACTTCCTGTTCGATGAGAGGAAGCTTTTCTGCTTCAGTTTCTATATCAGAAAGCTCTACCATAGGAATTTTAGCTAGATTTTCAGGAGAATCAAGCTCAGATTGTTTTTTCAAAAGCTGCTGGGTATTGCTAATGATTTCTTGGATACCCTTATCACTTAATTGGGCTTTATATGCCTGAAGCATCTCATCGATTTCCTGGTCCTTTTCTTCGGAAAGTCCAGGCTTAGGTTTAACAACAACCAAGCTGCTATGGGTATTATTCAATAAGTACTTTTCTATCAGCTCTTCAAATAATGGTTGGGATAGAGCTTTTTTGACTTGCTCTATAGTATTTTCGAATCTCAAGTGTATTGTAGGGTCTCCTCCATAGAGCCAGCTATCCAAGCATCTTAGCCCATATATCAAACCTTTTGGGTTACCTCCAAAGTCTGATTCTCTTAGCTTAAATTCTCTATAATTAATAGATGCTTCCACTAGCTTTTTATCTATACCCTTAGCTACAAGCTCCTTAAGTGTCTTTTCTACAAGCTCAATAAAAGGCTTCTCATCATCATCATTAGCGTCCTTAACGACGATACTAAATGATGGTTGAAGCATATAGTTGCCATAAGAGCCAAACACATCCTTACCAATCCCAGCTTCCAGTAAGGCTTTTTTAAGTGGTGCTGCTGGGTTATCTAGCAGAAGGTACTGCAATATATCAAAAGCTAGGTATTGGAAAGGATCTGTAGAGCTTCCAACAGCAAAGTTTAAGCTCAGATAGGTTTTGCCCTCAGGATTATCTTGAGGTGATATGGAATATTCTACTTCCTGTCTATGCAATTCTGTAAAAGGAGCTTGCATATTAATATCGGAGTCGATTTCAGCCTTGACAAAACCATTTAAATATTCATCATTTATGAATTTCAGATGCTCTTCTATTTCGCCATTCCCATACAAATAAATATAGCTATTTGAAGGATGATAGTATTTTTTATGGAAAGCTAAGAAATCCTCTTGGGTCAGATGAGGTATGTAGTCTGGATCCCCTCCAGATTCATTGGCATAGGGAGTATCTGGATACAGCGATTCCTGGATTTTTCGGAACAGTATCTGTTCAGGAGAAGAGAAAGCACCTTTCATTTCATTGTATACTACGCCCTTGTATGTCAGTGGCTTATCAATATTTTCTAGCTCGTAGTGCCAACCTTCCTGCATCAGAGTTTCAGGCTGGTCATAAATATTGGGATGAAATACAGCATCCAAATAGACATCCATTAGGTTTACAAAGTCCTTATCGTTTCGGCTGGCTATGGGATAAACAGTTTTATCTGGGTATGTCATGGCATTTAAGAAAGTGTTAAGCGAGCCCTTTGCTAACTCTACAAAAGGTTCCCTGACAGGAAACTTCCTGGAACCGCATAACACGGAATGCTCCATTATATGTGGCACCCCTGTGCTGTCTGGCGGTGGAGTGCGAAAAGCAATAGAGAACACTTTGTTATCATCTTCATTTTGTACATAGAGCAATTGAGCTCCAGTCTTCTCGTGAACAAACATCAAACCATTGGAATTTAACTCTTCAATTTCTGTAATTTCCAGTAATCGAAATCCGTTTGTCATATCTCCTTTTTTCATATTCATTTAATAATCTCCTTTCGATAAATAACAATTCTAACAATACTAAGATAACAAATAAACAACCACAATTATTAGTGTTAGTATAACCTTAATATTTCTACATCACTTTGGCAAATCCTGCCACGAATTTTACGTATAATAACCAAGGTAGAACTATTTTAACAATATCTCATCGATTTGAGAAGATGCCTCATTATGATTTAGAAGTGGATTTGAAGGATTTTACCTGTTACACATAGAATGAGTAAAAATAAGATGAAGCAAATAAGTGACCTTTTAGAAGATATTTGGTGTACCAGTTGGCTGGGAAGCGGAGACTAAAATAAAAAGGAGAATGTAGATGAAAGCATTTATTAATGGATCCATTGTTACAGTGGATGGATTGATAGAAAATGGAGTAATAATAACGCAAAATGATAGAATTTTACATGTTCTTGATAATAAGGATGGAAAGGTAGATGTTCCAAAAGAGTCGGAAGTTATAGATGCAAATGGACTATATATTGCACCTGGTTATGTAGATATGCATTGCCATGGAGGCGGAGAAAAATATTTCTTTCAAGATCCTGAGATTGCTAGACTACACCACTTAAAAGGTGGCACTACATCAGTTTGTGCCACATTAGGCTATACATATTCACATGAGGATACACTGAAATACACAGAAACAATATTGGAAGCATGTAAGGAAGAAAGGACCAATTTGGTTGGGATACATTTTGAGGGCCCATACATTAGTACTAAATTTGGATCCAATTCTCATATGACAAGGCCTATAAATTCCACAGAGTATAAAGAATTATATGACCTTGCAAAGGGGTATATACGCCAATGGATGATATCACCGGAGTTAAAAGGGGCATCAGATTATGCGGACTTTATCTTGTCAAAAGGAATACCTTTGGCTCTCGGCCATACTGGTGCCTCACCAAATATAATGTATGATTTCATAGACAGGGGAGCAACTATCATTACACATTTGTTTGATGCAATGGGATGTCACCTTGGGAATGATTCAGTGAGTGTAACAGGGATCATTCAGGACAGTGTAAGCGATGCAGTGCTTTCAGTAGGAAACAAGGTATACTCTGAAATCATCTGTGACTCTTTGGCCATCCATGTCAAACCAGCAAATCTGAAGATGGTTTATCGATGTATTGGACCAGAACGAACCATACTAATAACAGACTGTACCATAACCCGCCTTAATCTGACAGGCTTTCAAAAAGATGATATCCGAAGTGCACCGGACCTTAACTTTAATCATAGTGGAGGACTATCCGGAAGTAAACTAACTATGGAAATGGCTGCAAAAAATTATGTAAAATATACAGGAGCAACTATTTCAGAAGTCGTTAAAATGGCGTCAGAAAATCCTGCTAAAGCTGTTGGAATATTTAATGAGGTAGGCTCCTTGAAA
>JAAZEK010000144.1 GCA_012512335.1 Clostridiales bacterium
CGATACAATACAGTGATGGTACAACTGAAGAGCTAAAGACAGGCGCTGTCGTTATATCATCCATTACCAGTTGTACCAACACATCTAATCCTGCAGTAATTATTGGAGCGGGCTTATTGGCTAAGAAGGCAGTAGAATTAGGATTGACCAAGCCAAGATATGTTAAGAGCAGTTTGGCTCCTGGATCTTTAGTGGTGACAGATTACTTGAAGAAGTCTGGATTACTTCCTTATTTGGAGAAACTGGGATATCATATCGTTGGATATGGTTGTGCCACCTGTATCGGTAATAGCGGACCTTTGGTAGACGAGGTAACTGATGCCATACAAGAAAATGAAATGACGGCATCGGCAGTTCTCAGCGGAAACCGTAACTTTGAAGGACGTATACACCCCTTAACCAAAATGAATTTCCTTGCATCACCTATTCTGGTGGTGGCTTACGGATTGGCAGGCACAGTACACATTGACTTTGAAACTGAACCTATTGGATACTCCCAAAATGGTAAAGCAGTTTATTTGAAGGACATTTGGCCTAATCCACAGGAAATTTCAGATGCGATTCATTCATACATTACTCCTGAAATGTACAGCAGTAAGTATGCAAATATTTTGCAGGAAAATGAATTATGGAATAGTCTACCTTCTGCTTCAGAGAAAATGTACTTGTGGAAGGATACATCCACCTATATCAAGGAGCCACCGTTTTTCGATAATATGGGCTTAGAACCAGAAAAATTAGAAGATATAATTGATGCTAATTTACTGGCTATATTTGGGGATTCAGTAACCACAGACCATATTTCTCCAGCAGGTAGTATTCCAACATCAACAGATGCTGGAGAATATCTAAGCTCAAATAATGTGAAACCTGAAAATTTTAACTCCTATGGATCTCGAAGAGGGAATCATGAAGTTATGATGCGAGGTACTTTTGGGAATATAAGGATTAGAAACAAAATGGTACCCGGCGTTGAAGGTGGCTATACAAGGCATTTACCCAGCAACGAGCAAATGTCCATATACAAGGCAAGCATGAAGTACCAAGAGGAAAACACACCATTGGTTGTCATTGCAGGCAAGGAATATGGAACAGGAAGCTCTAGAGACTGGGCTGCCAAAGGAACAGCACTTTTAGGTGTTAAGGCGGTTATAGCAGAGAGCTATGAAAGAATCCACAGAAGTAACCTTATCGGAATGGGAGTATTACCACTTCAATTTTTAGAAGGGGAGAATGCTGACAACCTGGGAATCATTGGAGATGAAACCTTCCAAATTACAGGAGTTTCTCAGTTGGAACCCAATAAGAAGCTAGTAATTACAGTTAACCAAAAGGCTGGGAACAGTTTTGAATTCCAAGCCATAGCTAGATTGGACAGTATGGTTGAGTTGGAGTATTTTGAAAATGGTGGAATATTAAATATGATATTGAGGAGTTTCCTTGCTTAGTCAGAAGGAAGAAGGGATGAAGAGATTGGGAAACCCCAGGCAAAAGATCTATATATTTGGTCATAAAAATCCGGACACTGATTCTACTTGTGCAGCCTTAAGCTATGCGTACATGAAAAATCAAATAGATATAGGAAGGGAATATGTTCCAGCAGTGCTAGGAAATATCAATGCAGAAACCAACTTTTGCCTAGATTACTTTGGAGTAGAAAAACCCATAAAATTAGACAATCTAAAGCCAAAGGTAGTGGACATGCGCTTAGAACATGTCGATCCTATACATGAACGAGATTCGGTTTTGAATGTTGTTCAAAAAATTGTTACTACCCATGCTAAAACACTGCCAGCTGCGGATGAAAGAGGGCAGTTAATGGGTATAATCTCCATTACCGATTTGGTGCCTGCAATGATTTCATCCCAACAAAATCAGCTGAATGAATTGGAAATTCCAATATCCAATCTACTTTCTGTTTTGGATTTATCCATATTGCAAGGTCAACTGGATGCCGATATATTTAAGGGAAATGTCTATATATTCAGCGATTTATCCTACTATCAACAGATTAATAAAAATGGATTGATAATATGTAATCAACAGGAATATCAAGCAGGGTTTATTTTCTCACTGGAGCCGAAATATATAATTGTGTCCGATGTAGAGGATAATACTTCATTAAGAACAATACCAGATTATAAAGGTGTAATTTTTACCTCTCGGAAGAACATCTATGATTTGGTACAAGCAGTAAACCTTGCCTCTCCAGTATCTAGATTAATAAAGAAGGAAAACCTTGAGTATTTTGCTCTTTCCGAGGATATCGAAGATGTTAGAAAAAACCTAATAACTTCCAAGTATAGGAGCTTTCCAGTAGTAAATGATCACGGTATAGTTGTTGGCATGTTTTCCCGTAGCAATTTGATGGACATAAGTCCTAAAGAGGTCATTCTAGTTGATCATAATGAAAAGGGCCAGTCAATCGACGGTATTGAGACCAATAGAATTCTTGAGGTTATTGATCACCACAGGATTTCCGATTTTCAAACCATGGGGCCACTTTTTTATCGAGCGGAACCCGTTGGTAGTACGAATACAATTATATATAAGATTTATATGGAAAACGACATTGAAATTCCAAAGGATATGGCAGGTTTAATGCTAAGTGGTATATTATCTGATACCCTGATATTTAAGTCTCCTACATGTACCCCTGAGGACAAAAGCACAGCTGAGAAGTTGGCTAAGATTGCCGGAGTTGATATTCAAGAATATGGAATACGAATGTTATCTAAAGGTGAAAGCTTAGATGGTATTCCTCCAAAAACTATTATTACTAGGGACATGAAGAAATTTATAATGGGAAATTATAAGGTATCTGTATCACAGGTTACAGTAGGAGACATAGAGGCATACCAGAATATCCTCCAGCAGGTGAAAGAAGAGCTGGAATCCTTCTGCA
>JAAZEK010000017.1 GCA_012512335.1 Clostridiales bacterium
ATGGAAACATGATGGAATAGCTTCGAATCGAAGCACCCAAAGGTGAGAATAAAAAGAGGATAATCAGAGCAAAAGCAAGTATCTTGTATATGCGGTATTTTTTTAGTTTCATCGGATTACCATCCCCCATTTAATATTCTTTATCCTTTTCAATTATGTTAAGGATTATACCTATAAATATAAGTACGATGTAATCCCTATGAATCCTTTTTTTTGAGTAGTTGAAGAGATTTGTTTATAGATCAATATTCCTGCTGAAGTTATAACACTAGAAATAGCTGGCCTCTTCATGACACGTGAGGAAGATTCAGTTGTATAAAATCATATATGTGTTTGCACATGCGGTCAATGTTTTTTCTTTTTTTAACAAGTTATTTCTATATTTAGAATGATACTTTTAGCTTTTTCGAAAGTTTCGTTAAATTTTCGTAAAATAGCTTGTAAAAGATCTTGTATTTATGTAAAATGGTTTTATACTAGGTATATATATGCTAGATGCTGAAATAATGATTAAGTGAAAGAAGGGTATACATTGTCAACAAACCTTCACTTACAGTAGTAGATAGTGGATATATGAGGTGGAGGGTGGCACATGTCAATTGTGATAAAAATTAAAGAGCTATTTTCTCTTAGACTAAAGCAGGAAGGTATATTTACTGACAAGATGATATTCGACCTTGTTTTCCCTGTCTTTATTCAGCAAGTAATGTCTGCAGTTATAAAAATAACGGATACAATAATGGTGTCTTATGTAGGCGAAGCTGCAGTGGCAGGGATTTCCTTCATAACGACGTTGGATAACCTGGTTAACAATTTTTTGTTTGCGCTTGCCATAGGTGGTTCCGTCGTTGTGTCTCAATATATAGGCAGGAACGATCTGGAAAAAGGTTGTGACGCTGTAAAGAATATGCTTTATAGTATAGTACCTATTGCTATAGTAGCATGTCTTGTTATGTTCACTTTTCAAATTCCAATTTTGCAGGTGCTATTGGGAGCTGTAGAAAAGAACGTCTTCCAAAGTGCACAAATATATTTTTCGCTAGCATTATTTTCTTATCCGTTTTATGCTATGTTTTATACTGCTTCGGCAGTGCTACGGGCCATGCGAGATACTAGGTTGGTTATGCTATGTACGGTTAGTATGTTAGCATTAAATCTTGCACTGAAAGTTTTATTAATATATGTTTTAAAGCTTGGTGTTTTAGGAGCAGGAGTGTCTATGCTCACTTCCGCTGCTGTTGTAGGTATAGTCATGGTCATAATGCTATGCAATACTTCAAGAAAGGTTCACGTTAAGAATATATTTAAAGTAGAGCTTGATTTTAAAATGATTAAACGTATTTTAAGTGTGGGTGTTCCTAACGGTATTGAGAATGGACTATTTCAGTTCGGTCAACTGACCCTCCAACGGCTGACAGCTACCTTCGGAACAGTAGCATTGGCAGCCAACGCTATTGTAAAAGAATTAAATCCGATTTCCTTCGTGATTACTAAAAGCTTTCAGAATTCCATAGTAACGATAGTTGGGCAATGTATGGGTGCAGGCGAGCAAGAGGAGGCAGCGATGTATACAAAACATATTCTTAAAGTGTGCTATATACTATCTTTATTTGTAAATCTTGTCTGCATAATATTCAACCCTCAATTGGTAAGTCTGTTCGGGCTGTCCTCTGAAGTTAATGAAATCGCATCAAGTATATTTTATGTATATTGCATAGGAGCTATTTTCTTTTATCCTACTAGCTATATGTTGCCTAATGCTCTAAGAGGAGCTGGAGACACAAAATATACTATGGTAGTTTCCATGTTGACCATGTTTGGCTTGAGAATCGGAATGGCTTATGTGCTGGGGCAATGGCTAGGTCTTGGACTGTTAGGTATTTGGCTGGCGATGCAGATTGACTGGATTGCTAGGAGTGCATTTTTTGTAGGCAGATTCTTACGAGGCAAGTGGAAAACAATAAAAGTGATATAAGATTTTATGATTAAGAATCCTATCATATATCACAGGTTTTTTTGTTGTATATCCATTTAAAGTATTTTCGAAATATAAATGACGTTATTATTAAATTTAATATAAAGGTTCGAAAAATTCGTTGACAAACAAAATGCTATACTGTAAAATTATAATAAGGACATCTGTAAGTTAATGGGTTTTGAGAACATATAATCATTTAATTGATGATTCATTATTTAGAGTACAAAAACGGAGGTATACTTTATGAAAGCATATATAAAGAACGATACGAAATATATCCAATACAATCTACCATGGGATGATATGCCAATTGATATCTCATATGTTTTTGAACACGAAAAGCCTGCAGGTAAACATGGTTTTATGACAGTGAATGGTAATAAATTTCAATTTGAAGATGGTACAGAGATGAAGTTCTGGGGCACCAACTTTAATAGTGGGGCAAATTTTCCTTCCCATGAATATAGCCGAAAAGTAGCAAAAAGACTTGCCAAGACCGGGATAAATATTGTACGTTTTCATCAATTGGATGCAGAATGGTCTACACCGAACATATTTCAGTTTACAAAAGGTAAGTTTAGTGACAACACAAGGAGCCTAGATCCTGAAAGTCTCGATCGACTTGATTATCTTATATACTGTCTAAAAGAAGAAGGGATATATGTTTACCTGGATTTACTAACATATCGAAAATTCAAGTCAGGTGATGGTGTATATTGTGCAAAGGATCTTGAAGATGCAGGTAGACCTTATACCAATTTTGACCCTACGATGATAGAGTTACAAAAGGAATTTTGTAAACAGATATGGACTCATGTCAATCCTTATACAAGCCTTGCTTATAAGGATGAACCTGCGATTGCATTATGCGAAGTAACAAACGAGAATGATCTATTCCACCATAAAAGATTCCCGGTTATACATGAACCATATCGTTCTAATTTAGAAAAGCAATATAGAGAATGGGCAAAGGACAAGGGAATTGACTTATCTAATGACAAGATAAACTTTGAAGCTATGGATGAAAATATCTTGGTCTTCAAAAGAAAAATTCAGGAATCCTATTACCTGGAAATGATGGATTATATGAGATCAATAGGTGTAAAGATACCAATTACAGGAACAAATTGGAGCAATAGCCCCAATCTACTTTCTACACAATTGGTAACTGATTTTGTGGATTCTCATGCCTATTGGTGGTTTGGAGATCAAAGAAAATTTGATAGTCGATTGATGACTGGCTCCAAATCAACGATTATTGATGCATTAACCTTTTCCAGAGTGCTTGACAAACCCTACTTTGTTTCTGAATGGGATGAACCATGGCCAAACAAATGGAGAGCCGAATGCTCATTGTATATAGCCGCTGTTGGTCTGCTCCAGGGTTGGGACGGATTCACCATTCATACATACCGCTACGGCACCAATACAGACGAATTTGTAACTAGAAAGATTGGAAGAGATCTTGTTATTGGCAATTCTTATTATCGAGGAATATTTGATGTTTATAATGATCCTGCCAAATATGGTTTGTTCTATCATGCTTCTTTGATGACCAGAAGAGGGGATGTAAAGACAAGCAATTCAAGTATCGGTATGAAAATAGAGAATATTGATGAACCTGAAATAGGAATGATGTCAATATCAGAAATGACAGCTATACCCCTAACAAGTGAGTATAAAAAGTTTGGTACAGTACTGCCCCAAAGTCCTGAAGTTCAAGACATAATGGTTAACTACGATGAGCAAGTGGTTGACCACACAAAAGGAGAAGTTCTGTCTGATACAGGAGAACTTTATCGAAGCTGGGAAAAGCAATATGGATGGATTGATACAGATAATACTAAGGCAGTATATGGCATGGTTGGCAAGCAGGGAGACATAAAGCTGAATGACCTAACAATAAAGGCAGAGAACGAGTTTGCTACCATTGCAATCAGTACACTGACCCATGATCCAATTAACAATAGTCAGAATATGTTACTAACCGCTGTTGGTATTTGTGATACAGCAGACAGTGTATATAATGAGGATGGAACAGCCCTACTTGAGCCTGGAACAGGTCCCATAGAATGCGAGGTAATAAAGGCTCAAATATCAATTAAGTCCAATCGTAAGAACTTAAAAGTTTGGTCCGTTGATGCGGAGGGATTTTTAACAGGGGTTATGCCTTCAACATATGAGAATGGAATATTCCAATTTCAGATAGGTGATGAATTCGAGTCAATTTACTACTTAGTACAGGAGCAGTAATGTAAAAGAGAAAGTTCATCAGGAAAGGATAAGTCACCTTGAAGAATTTATATTTCGATGATCTGATGAAAGGGATTATTTGTAAAAAATTCTAGACACTGGTATTAAGCAAATTCATAATCTAGAATATTTTAGGAGGAGAGGCCATGTTTGGAATCAATGTTATGGATTTCGGTGCAAAAGGTGATGGTATAACTGATGACACAGCTGCTATTCAAAGTGCTATTAACTATACTGCAGATAGAGGTGGTGGCAAGATTTGCTTCCCATATACAAAAGGGGGATATCGTATAGCTTCTCCCGCAATACAAGAATATAAAGGGAGAGCGCTACGAGCACAACTATACATTCCACCAGGAGCTTTCAATATTCAACTGGAAGGAGAGATGCCTTGCAGAATGATGAATACATATCAAGTTCGCCCCTTAAGTGTGTCGGCGAAATTTAAGCCTACTTTATTTGGTAGTATGGAGACCAATAACACTTTTTTATTTTCAGACTGGGAAGCCCCGGAAGAGCATGATCCTGTAGCTCGTCCATGGTCAATACTTGCTGCCCCGGAGGGAGATGCATTAGCTGGTAATTTTAGTGTTAGGCAGTTTTCGATTACCAATCTCGAATTTCGTGTCCTATTAAATAAACAAAAGATGTACCCAACGCAAAGCGCAGTAGATCTACAAAATGTTTCAAGAGTAAATATTTGTGACTCGCAATTTTGTTTGAATGAACAGGTTGGAGATGCATCATTAGACATGGAATTACAGCCAAATCCATGTCACACTGTTGGTTTGATGACATCAGGAGATCAAAATGATAACAATGTTTTGCGTAATGTCGCAGTACAAGGTTTTCGGTATGGTCTAGTTTGCGGTGAGCATGTTGTAGCAGATTATTTATATATCCATAATTGTGAGGAAGGTATTACCTTTCACGATAGTTCCCATTTAAGTGTAATCAATCATATAGTGGCACAGCATAACACAAAAATAATTACAACTACTCGAGAAGCATTGTTTGGCCACAGGAAAGGACCTTGTTTCGTTAAAGTTGATACCTTAAATTTTGAGGATGGTATTGGGCTAAAACCAGAAGTTTCTCAATTACAATTTGGTGTTTATGATCCTGAAAATCGATTACACGGCTCATTAACATGGCACCAACCTTGGGGGCAAAAACTGTTTCCTATCGAAGGAGCGGAAAACTTTAAAGCCATACAATATTAATTTATTGATGTCTACAAATGTTTCAACAAGTTGATATTATTATAAATGGTGTTGGATAGATCGTAATAGCTATTAGTAATTTATGACAGTGCTACAAATTATACAAGAAAGAGGAGTTATATGTGAAGCAATCTCAAATCAACAATGCTATACGAAAAGCAAGCACTGCCTTTAGTAAGCACCAGTGGTTTCTACCCCCTAATCCTAAGTGGGATGTAACCGATTTTGGTTTAGGGGATTTTGACACCACAGGATTAACCTCTGTTAACCTTGCAGAACAACAGGAATACTGTGAGAAGATTATGTATGTCAAGCATAATCAAGTTACACCAAATCATTATCATGACAAGAAAAAGGAAGATATTATATGTCGCATAGGTTCCCTTGCTCTTCAATTTTACTCAGAAGAACCTACTGTAAGCCTACAAGTTAACGGAGTATTTCAAGATTTATCTGTTAATTGTCTGCTTATATTACAGGCTGGAGAAAGGGTTACTCTGACTCAAGGAATCCGCCATGCATTCTGGGCAAAGAGCGAATATGCCATAGTGGGAGAGGTTTCTACTGCAAATGACGATACAAACGATAATTTTTTCCAAAATCCCAAAATAGGGCGATTCAGCGAAATAATTGAGGATGAGCCTGCTATTATCAAATTGGTCAGTGAGCAGAAAGGAGATTTAGAATAAGATGTATAGTTATTATGATATTTTGGAGCAGTTGGGGTCTAATACAGGATATTGGGCAGACAGGATATTAGCAGAATTAAGGTATGCTGTTAAGCTTTCTAAAATTAATGCTGGTACATATGATAGTTTGATTAATGATGCTGTACTATTTCTTAATGAAAAATCCAGTGAAGAAGGAGTTATATCAAAGCAAACAGCTCTAAACGCAGAAAAGATGATCATGGAACTCTCCACTGTAGCAAAGAGTTTTAGATTATTATGCGTTGCTCATGCCCATATCGATATGAATTGGATGTGGGGGTATGCGGAAACAGTGGCAGTAACCTTAGATACATTTCGAACCATGCTTAACCTGATGAATGAATATCCAGATTTTAAATTTTCACAATCTCAAGCATCTGTTTATAGAATCGTAGAGGAATTTGATCCTCATATGCTCCAGGAAATCAAGAAGCGTGTTAAAGAAAAGCGCTGGGAGGTCACAGCATCAACCTGGGTAGAAGCTGATAAAAACATGCCCAATGGTGAGAGCTTAGCTCGGCATGTTCTTTACACGAAAAGTTATCTTTCTGAGTTACTGGACCTAGATCCAGATTCTCTACAACTGGATTTTGAGCCTGATACCTTCGGACATAGCAGAAATGTTCCTGAGGTTTTGTCAAAAGCTGGTGTAAAATATTACTATCATTGTAGAGGATATAAAGGTCATCATCTATATCGTTGGAAATCTCCATCTGGGAGCTCTGTAATTACATATAGAGAGCCTTTGTGGTATAACGCGACCATTGATAGCGATATAGCAATGGTTGTTCCAGAGTTTTGTGCTAAGAACAACATGAAAACCATGTTGAAAGTTTATGGAGTTGGTGATCATGGTGGAGGCCCAACACGTCGAGATTTGGAAAAACTTATTGAGATGAATACCTGGCCAGTTTATCCTACAATACAATTCGGAACTTTTTCAGAATTCTATGCTTCTGTGGAAGAGGAAATAGGAGACAAACTGCCTGTTGTGGACACAGAGTTAAATTCTGTCTTCACTGGCTGTTATACCACTCAAACCAGGATTAAGCAATCAAATCGAATCAGTGAAGCTAAGCTTTATGATGCAGAAGCCTACAGCACGCTAAATACATTGTTTGTTAACGGTGAATACTCATATAAGGCATACGAAGAAGCTTGGAGGAGTGTGCTTTTTAATCAGTTTCACGATATTATAACAGGGTCTTGTGTCATTGATACAAGGGAGCACGCTATGGGACAATTCCAGCAGGTTCTTGCCATTGCGAATACGGGATATATACAGGCTGTGCGAAACATCGCTTCCAGAATTGATACATCTGCGTTACTCGGAACTGATGATAATAGCAATCATACGATTTCAGAAGGGGCAGGCGTAGGCTTTTCAGTTACTGATTTCGGTATTCCCCAAACAGACAGAGGGCGAGGTAAAAACAGAATTATTCACTTCTTCAATTCATCTCCTTACGAACGATCTGAGTTAGTTGAAATCACTGTTTGGGATTGGCCTGGAGATATAGAGCGCCTTGAAATCAGTGATATGAACGGAAATACTATATGTCACCAAGTTATAAGAAATCAAGTACAACAACTGCATTCGGAAAAGGCATATTGGGGGCATGAATATATTAAACTTCTGATTGATGCAAAGGTACCGGCATGTGGTTATAGTACATATCTCCTTAAAGAACGCTCATTAACT
Source organism: Clostridiales bacterium (assembly GCA_012512335.1). GTDB lineage: Bacteria > Bacillota > Clostridia > Caldicoprobacterales > DTU083 > UBA5454. The sequence goes on from JAAZEK010000017.1 coordinate 7,867, forward strand.
CATTCGAAAGTCACTATTCATGATTCGATTCGTATTGAAGAGCCTGATAATCAATACATTCTTGAAAACAGTTATGTAAAGGTAGTTTTGGACTCAAAGGATGCATCGATTGTTTCACTTATAGATAAAGCAGACAACAGAGAGCTTATAGATACGGAGAGGACAGCTGGTATTTTCAGACTAATTGAGGAAGACACTGAAAAAGGCATGACCTCATGGATTATTGGTAGACATATGAATATACATGATTTAAATGAGTTTGTTAAGGTGAAAGAAGCTTCATTGGGTCAAGATCAGCTTCGTCAATGGTTAACATACAGTATTGAATTTAGAGAATCTAAACTGGAAGTAGAAATATCTCTTGATCATAACAGTAACAAAATTAAATATGCTGTGGAATGCGACTGGCAGGAGCGTCCAGTAAAAAATGTTTTCATACCCCAGTTAAATTTCCATATACCACTTGCTGACAAGTGCAGTCAATATAAATATGACATTCCTTTCGGCACAATAGTCAGGGAAGATGCCAATATGGATCAGCCTGGAAACAGCTGGGCATTGGCATTGCCAGACAGTGGCGACGGTCATTCGCTTAGGATTGTAACTAATACTAAATATGGTTTCCGAGGCTTTGAGAATTCTCTTTCACTAACCCTGATTCGAAGCTCATATGATCCTGATCCATATCCTGAAAATGGGATACAAAGGTTTCAGTTTGCTGTAGAGCTGGTAGATCCCCATGACAATAAAGCATTGATTAACAAAGCTTTTGATTACAATCATCCTATAGGCTTTGTACCCGGTACCAAACAAGAAGGTGAACTATCTCTTGAACATAGCTTCCTTACTATTGAAGAAGGCAGTGTTGTCGTATCAGCTATAAAGGTCCCAAAAGGCATTAATAACAAGCAAATGATAATCCGGGTTTATGAAGTAATGGGAGCTGATACAACAGCTGTGTTCAAACTAGCATCTACTGTTACCAAAGCATGGTATGTTGACATAAATGAGAAGGAAATGTCAGAGAACGGTATCTTAATAGAAGACAATCTTGTAAAAGCTCATGTAAAGGCATACAGCATAGCATCTATATGTGTTGAGTTTGGTTGAATTTGAAGGGCTCAACACATCAAATGCTAATAAAATCTTGCCGCTTAAGAAAAATCAAGCGGCAAGATTTTTATGATATTCACGAAAGGATATCTGCCAGCACCCATACCACCATTTCACTTTCTCCACGGTTTGCAAAACCGAAATAAGGAATAAAGTGAAGTGGTTTTTTCTTAACTTTGTTCGATGCCTTAGTGTATAATTTGCCATCATATGATGACTCTTTTATATAGCCTGTTGTTTTTAGAATATTTGCATTAAAATAGTTGCTGTATTCAACAGACCAGGTATTTTCATTGCTTATTCTAATACCCTTGAGCAGATTACCGTTATCTATTGCTTCCAGACAATATACGATCGGACCATATTGTACTGCGACTCGTCCAGCATTTTCCTGCACATGGGGCGATGCTTCCACCAATTGTACTTTCATTTTGAATTCGACTTTTAGTTCACTGCCCTCGATGTCATTATAGTCAAGATAAGCATAGCCATTTGTTACTTGTGCTTCAATTATCGTGCCGCGGTGAGTAATCGTGAAGTCTTCGCACCATGAAGGAATCCTTAAAGCTATTCTGTCAAAATTACCTCCAGTGAGGAATATTTTTACAATACCATTAACTGGATACTCTGTTGATAGCTTAATTTTTACATTAGCATCATTGATATTAGTTTCTGATTTATTGCTTATGTATTGATTGATATAGAATGTACCATTATTATAGGTATAGATTAATTCACTCATGGATGCGATGAATCTTGTAATATTCGGTGGGCAACAGGAACAATTGAAAACCTCAAGCCTTTGAGTGATGGGAAGGTGAGTGCCCTCCTTTGTTACGGACTTGTGACGGGTTACAAGCTCAGGTTGAATTTCTAGGGGGTTTTCATAAAAGAATGATTTTCCCTCCAATGATATGCTAGATAGAAATCCGTTATAGATTACACGCTCAATTATATCTGCATAGATTGAGTCCTCATTATCCAACTGCATCATCCGCTTAGCAAACAAAACAAGGCCAATGGCAGCACAGCTTTCAGTATATGCTGTGAGATTGGGTAGATCATAGTCAATGGTAAACGCCTCACCTACCTGTGTAGAACCGATGCCTCCTGTAATATACATTCTTTTGTTGATGATATTATCAAATATAGTATGACAGGCATTAAAGAGCGCTGTATCATTATATTCAAGTGCCAGGTCTGCCATACCACTATACAAGTATACTGCCCTTACAGCATGTCCTTCAGCAGTGGTCTGTTCTCTGACAGGGAGGTGACTTTGTGTATATTTGGAATTAACCCATGAATCGAATTGATCCTTTGTATTACATCCTCTATTGTCAACAAAAAACTTAGCTAGTTCAAGGTATCTTGTTTCCTGTGTACAACGGTATAATTTTACCAACGCAAGCTCTATCTCTTCATGACCGGGAGTAGCAAATGTAGCGGACTGATTAATCTTAAACACCTGCTCAATATGATCTGCAAATTTACACATCAACCTTAGAAACTTGTCTTTACCAGTTGCATAATAATATGCGATAGCAGCTTCAATCAGATGACCTGCAGTGTACAATTCATGACCACTGCGATTCTTCCATCGATTATGCGGCTCAATTACTGTATAGAAGATATTGAAATAGCCGTTTTCGTCCTGATTTGCTTCGATAAGATCAACAAGCTCATCTACAGTAGCTTCCAGAGTCGGGTCTTCCTTTTTTTCTAGAATATAAGCTACTGATTCCATCCATTTGGCAATGTCTGAGTCCCAGAAACAGTGAGGTTGGTTGGGTTGACCTTCCTTCCAGTCAAATTTGAATGCATCGAACCGACCAGTTTCTTTAAACCGATCCATTACTGCATAGATTGTTTTTTCGTTTATCAGTTCTTGTTTATGCCACCAAAAACCGTCATCTAAGAATACATCCTTATGGTTGACAAAAGTCGATTTATTTGTCATGTCCATCCTCCTTTTTAATCAAAGTCATAGCAGAATACTCTCATCCACTACAGCTGGATATGAATGTAAAAATTATACCATAAAAATATTTATTATAATACACATTTGAATAACAAATGAGTCAATGAAACCCCACCTTTAACTCATTTCGTCCCCTTGATCAGTAGAAATGTTTGAATAG
>JAAZEK010000145.1 GCA_012512335.1 Clostridiales bacterium
GAGAAGACTGAAACAATAGACAACTATGTGAAATCCATGGGTAGAGGCTTATTGGTAACTGGTGGTGACAATAGCTATGCCTTAGGAGGATACCTAGGGACTAAATTAGAGGAAATTCTACCAGTAGATATGGACTTATCTAAGAAAAAGGAAATACCATCCCTTGCCTTGGTATTGGTTATTGATAAGTCAGGTAGTATGTCCGACACGCAATTTGGAATCAATAAAATGGAATTGGCCAAGGAAGCAGCCATTCGTTCTACTGAAGCTTTACGAAATGAAGATTTTATAGGGGTAGTAGGTTTTGATTCTGCTGCTTCATGGGTAGTTGAGGTCCAAAACGCTTCAAATCGAGATGAAATACAGGAAGTGATTGGAACTATTCAGCCTGGAGGAGGAACCAATTTATACCCTGGCCTAAATATGGCGTATCAAGCACTAAAAGAAACCAACGCCGCTCTTAAGCATGTTATAGTATTGACTGACGGTCATACTGCAGGTGGAGATTTTAATTCTCTAATTCCTAAGATGACAGGAGATAATATTACTGTCTCTGGTGTAGCTGTTGGCAAGGATGCTGATGGAAGGTTAATGGAACAAATAGCTGAGCTAGGCAATGGACGATATTATTTCACCGATGAGTATGCCAGCATTCCAAAGATATTCACTAAGGAAACTTACATGGCAACCAGAAGCTATATCAATAACGAAACCTTCTTTCCAAAAGCTGTAGGCTTATCACCAGTTCTAAGTGGAATTAATGCTGTGCCATCACTAGATGGGTACATCACCACTACCACTAAAGGTGGTGCAGTGCCTGTGCTTGTTAGCCATCAGGATGATGATCCAGTTCTGGCATATTGGGACTATGGGCTTGGCAAAGCTGCTGCTTGGACTAGCGACCTTCGGGGAATTTGGACAGAAAAGTGGTTGCAGTGGGACCAAGCATCAACATTTTGGTTAAACACAATTTCGACCGTTTTGCCTGGCAGTAGAAATGAAGAAGGAAAGATTGAAACCAGTCGGATAGGCAACAGAGGGCAGGTTACAGTTTCGATAGATGAACTCGATACAGCTTATGACACAGAGGCTGTGATTGTTAGTCCGAATGGAGAAGAAAGTAGAATTAAGTTACAACCATCCAAACCAGGATATTACCAAGGTAATTTTGAGTTAGATGATACTGGTGTTTATTTGGTTCGAGTAGAGCAACAGAGGGATGATGGTACAACGTCAGCTATGGAAGCTGGACTTGTTTACCCCTATTCGCCAGAATACGACATTCGACAAGATTCTTCTAAATATTTACCTGAGCATATTGCTGGACAAACTGGAGGCAGGATACTTGAAAAACCAGAGGATCTTCTATTGAATGAGCCTGAGCCAGTCTGGCGTCATCGTGAAATATGGCCTGCATTATTGCTATTAGCATTATTACTATTTTTCATTGATATTGTACTTCGCAAGCTGGGATTAAGGTTTGTAACTGATAAATTGATAGCTCCTGCTGTTAGAGGGATTAATGGTATTTTCGCAACTACAAAGACGGCTTTGAAGAGATCTTTGAAAAGATCAACTAAGCACTCTTCTGCGGTGAAGGGCTCAGTAAAAGAAAAACAGTCCTTAGTAGGTAATGATGTGGCTAATGATGTATTTTCAGAACAAGCTGAGGGTACTGGTTCTTCTGAACCCTTTGATTCTACAACTAATGAAACTACACAAAATGGTGAATCGAAGGATAAGAATGATAATAATACAAAGAAGTCCTCTGTTCAAAAGCAGGATAGTCAAAGGCAGGATAAGCAAAGGCAGGATATAAGCAAGAAGGAGCAGCAAAAGAGCCCACAAGATGATAGTAAGCAAGAGGATTTTACTAGTGCATTGCTGGAGGCTAGGCGAAAACGAAGGATACGTAAATAGTCATAATATGGTTATTGTTCACAGCTGGCCAACTAGATCGTTTGGAAACTAACCCAGATGTCATCAAACATTTTTAGTGCATTTTATCTGCCGTTTTGCGGGGTACGGTTCACAGTTCAGGTGGAATGTGCAAAATTTCAAGCTATGTGCAAAATTTCAAGTAATGTGCACTTTTTATTGAAAAATCCACACATTAGTCGAAATTTTGCACATGACTACCTAAGAAACGCCTTCCGCTACTACCCTATGAGGAGTTACTCTAGTTGCTTTACTAGCACATTGTTGGAGGCTATACGCAAACGTAAGATTCGAAAATAGTCTTCATATTACTTGACGATATATCAATATATTGATAAAATATGAGTACAATAAAGCAGAGGAGGTATTTGCAATGGCTGTTATCAGACCAAGCTCGGATTTAAGAAATAAGTATAACGAAATTTCTGAGTTCTGTCGTACCTATAACGAACCTGTGTTCATTACAAAAAACGGTACAGGTGATCTGGTTGTACTTTCAAATGCAGAGTACGAGCGCTTAAGTGGCAAGTATGAGTTGCACCGTTTGCTAGATGAGGGGTTGGCAGCGATGAAATCCGGTCAATCTAAGCCAGCTGCAGATGTATTTGCAGAGCTTGAAAAGAGATTAGGCATTGAAGGAGTGTAAACTGTGTCTGAATATGCAGTAGTAATATCTGAACCTGCTGAACGGGATTTACTTGGTATATATACTTATATCGCAGATACACTCAAAGAACCACAGACAGCTAGACGGGTTTATGTGTCAATAAAACAAGAGTTGTTAGGGCTATCTAAAATGCCAGAGCGTCATAAGGTAATAGATGGATCACCTTATTCGGAACTCGGCATTCGTAAGTTGTTCGTAGAAAATTATGTTGCATTCTATACAACGGATAAGAAGCAAGAAACAGTCAGCGTTCTCCGCATACTGTACAATCGACGTGAATGGCAGAGCATTCTATTTAAAGGAAGTGATCCTAATACTGATTCTTAAGCGAAGGAAGGTGTTGTCGGATGGCTCCAGAGATTATCAAGATCAGGTCCAGAAACAATGTTTATCAGCATATTGAGGTGCTGAAACGCAACAGAGAAAAACGCACTAAGTACAAAGAGTTTTTTGTTGAGGGTGTCAAATCCATTAATCGCCTAGTGAGCAACAAATGGGAGATTCAATCTTTGGTCTATTCGCCAGATATGCCGATGTCAGACTGGGCAAAAGATATCTTGCAGAATGCCGAGGCGAGGGAGCATGTAGAAATGCCTTCAAATCTTTTGTCAGAATTGAGCGACAGAGAAGAACCCTCCGAGCTGTTGGCTGTAGTGTCTATGCCTAAGGACAACCTTTCCAGAATCAAGTTGCATGACAGCCTCAACGTTGTCCTGTTTGACCGGCCTTCCAGCCATGGGAACCTGGGTACCATTATCCGTGCCTGTGATTCTTTTAGAGCAGACGGAATTGTTATTACCGGGCACTGTGTCGATCTATATGATCCTCAAACGATCCGGGCAAGTGTTGGGTCTCTGTTTACTGTACCAGTCATTCGACTGCCATCCCATAAGGAACTGATTCCATGGCTATCGAAAATTCGAAGACAATGGCCGAATTTCCATGTTGTAGGTTCGGATGAAAAGGCGGATATTGACATAATAGATCATGATTTCACTGCACCTACGGCCTTTGTGCTGGGAAATGAAACGGACGGTATGAGCTGGAACTATGAGGATTTGTGCGATACAATCATCAAGATTCCTATTTATGGTTCTGCCTCATCATTGAATGTAGCCTGTGCGGCATCAATTCTGCTTTATGAAATAGACCGACAGAGGCGAATTGAATCCCTTTAACCCCATTCCTTTTCCAAAAGAAAGTCTCGAACATTTCGATGTTTTATTCCATCACGGCTCATGTCAAACTCGTCTAATGTGACCACATACTTCGGAAAATTATCCCTAATACTATCATATGAGCTAAACTCACGGTTAATAGTTTCCTCTGATGCTAGTAAGTAGGCAACCTGAACATATAGCTTTTGACCCCGTTTCTCACATGCAAAATCAACTTCTTTGTCGTTTATTTTCCCCACTGTGACATCGTATCCACGTCGTAATAGCTCCATATAAATAATGTTTTCTAGAATTAAATTGATATCTCTCATGTTACCACCGAATACAGCCTCGCGCATTCCGTGATCAGCGATATAATATTTTTCGTTTACAGTGAGAATTTTCTTTCCCTGCAAATCTTGTCGCTTAACTCTATAAAAGAGAAAAGCATCTTCACAGGCTTTAATATAGTTAAGAATCGTCTCGGTTGATACAGTTCTGCCTTCGCTTTTTAGATATTTGGAAATTCTCGTGGCAGAGAAGGTTGTTCCAACATTTGCAGTAATGTAGGCGATGATGCGTTCAAGTAGATCTACATCCCTAATATTATTTCGCTTGACAACGTCCTTGAGTACAACCGAGTTATAGATATCTTGAAGATACTGTCGGCTAGGTTCTGAGGCATATTTGAGGTTGCTCAGATAAGGCATCCCGCCCACTGTTAGATATTCTGAAAAAGTATCACTCAGAGATGCATCAGGAAAGCTTGATCGGAATAATTGAATGAACTCCCCGTAAGAAAAGGGGTAGATAATAAATTCCACATATCGTCCTGCTAGATAAGTGGCCAGCTCACCAGACAGCAACTTGGCATTTGATCCAGTGATGTAAATATCACAGTCAAGGTCCACCCTAAAGGAGTTAATACATTTTTCCCACTGATCCACTTCTTGAATCTCATCAAAAAAGAGATATGCTTTCTCCTTAATGGTAGAAACACGTTTTAAAATCTCGGCATGCAAGGCTTGAGCGTTACACAGATGTGCATTACTCATGCTCTCAAAATTGATTGATATAAACTGAGTCTCAGAAATTCCAGAATCAATTAGTTCTTCTTGAACTAGCTCCAACATAACAGATTTGCCACTACGGCGAAGACCTGTCAACACTTTAATTAGATCACTTCCGATAAAAGGGCGGATTCGTTTCATATATAATTCTCTTTTTATCACCATAACATTACCTCCTCCGATTCAATAATAATTATATCACAAGTACATCGAATAAAAACACAAAATTACATATTTAAATAGATATAAACGACAAAAATATGAAATGCATAATATGACGTTTGCAGTATTACAGCTGATAATATTCAACATTTATATGTTCATGTCGAATATTGTTAATAAAGCTAAGTTGTTCATGCGATATAATGTTAATTTCCTAAATAATTATCTTGTAATTTACACCAATGTGTGCTATTCTATAGTCAGTATCTAATATGGAGGTCTGATAATGTACCGGAAACTTACGTTTTTTTTAGAAACATGGAAAAATAGCGACCATCGAAAGCCTCTTGTTTTGCAGGGAGCAAGACAGGTGGGCAAGACTTATTCTATATTGGAGTTTGGGCGAACTCATTATGAGAACGTGGCGTATTTCAACTTTGAAACCAATCCAAAGCTGGGTGTAACCTTTGATGAAGATATTAGCCCGGGTTATTTGATTCCAATTCTTTCCCATATCGCAGGACAAACCATAGTAAAAGAAAAGACGCTGATCGTATTTGACGAAGTACAGCTCTGTGAAAGAGCATTGACCAGTCTAAAGTATTTTTGCGAGGACGCACCAGATTATCATATCATTGTAGCTGGAAGCTTACTTGGTGTAGCGGTTAACAGGACAAAATTTTCGTTCCCTGTAGGCAAGGTTGATATGAAAACCTTACACCCTATGGATATGGAGGAGTTTTTGCTGGCTCTTGGCGAGGATGAATTGGTTACACGCATAAAAAGTTGCTTTGTAAATAACACCCCTATGCCTTCTGCTTTACATGATGTGGCGATGCAGTTTTACCGTCAATATCTCATCGTTGGTGGTATGCCAGAATGTGTGGCCCAGTTTGCTAAAACAAAGGATTATATACTTGTTCGATATACTCAGGATACTATCCTTGCCAGTTACCTTAATGATATGAGTAAGTACAATAACCTGAACGAAATCAAGAAAACAAGGCTTGCTTATGATAACATCACCGTACAGCTTTCTAAGAAAAATACTCGTTTCCAGTACAAAATGATAAAAAAAGGCGGCAGAGCATCCGAGTTTGAGAATGCTATTGAGTGGCTTAGTCTGTCCGGTATCGTATCACAGGTTTACAAAGTGGAACAAATTAGAAAACCTCTTGAGAACTATCGTGACATTGATACGTTTAAAATCTATGTTTCAGATTTAGGTTTGCTCTGCGCTAAAAAAGATTTATTGGCAAACGACATTCTCTATATGTCGGAGGAGCTGAACGACTTCAAAGGTGGCATGGTTGAAAATTATGTCAATGTGCAGCTTACGATAAATGGATACAACACCTACTATTGGGAATCCCAGCGAAGTGCTGAGATTGATTTTGTCATTCAGCGAGAAGGTAAGTTGATCCCCATTGAGGTAAAGAGCGCTGATAACACAAGAGCAAAAAGCTTAAATGTGTATATGGATACCTACAAGCCTGCCTATGCTATCAAGCTTTCTGCGAAAAATTTTGGCTTTGAGGACAATAAAAAAACAGTACCCCTCTATGCTGCGTTCTGCATCTAAAGGTCAAATTAAAGAATACTTATGCATCAATCCCATTCGGGGGCTAATAGGAAGTCTCAAATCTTTCGATGTTTGATTCATCACGGCTCATGTTAAACTCGTCTATATTATAGCGTTATAACATTCACCTTATTGGAAAAGCCAAATTATAAATAATAGTGGCCATATCTTTCGCTGATTTGTTTAATCCATTTTTCAGCCAGTGTTGAATCAGACCAACACTACCATTAACTACAAAAATGAAGTATGATTCTTCTGCATCATCATTTCTTTTCTCATCAGCTGAGAGGTTTACACCAATTTGTTCGTATATCAGTGTAAATACCTGTTTCTGAAAATCTATATCACCTTGCTCACTCATGAGTACCTGAAGGTGATTACTGTTTTCAATCAAATTTTGAAAAATACCTTCAAGAATTTTCAATGCTTCCTGCCTGGTCGGTTTACCCATTAGATTGGTAATTGCTTCCTTTGCCCATGAGAGGGTTTCAGTTTCTATTTTATGAAGAAGATCGTAGATATCGGTATAATGAGAATAGAAAGTAGACCGATTGATGTCCGCTTTTTCACACAATTCCTTAATTGTAATCTTAGATATAGGCTTTTCCTTCATCAATTTTATCAAGCTGTCTTGTAGTACCATTCTTGTATAACGTGATTTTCTGTCCAATTTTATTTCTTCCAATTAATAGGCCTCCTTAGTAACTCGTTTTCTATATGTGTTGTGAAAACGACATTTTCTGCATGCAATGTTGTAAATAAGTCGTTCAGTAATCATCTGGTGGTTGCCAAAACAACACTGTGTCTATATAATAATATCGCGGTTGGAATAAGTCAAGGAAACTTAGTAGTGAACTCGTTTTACCTTTGGCAAAACATCGGGGATTCAGATGGAGACTCAACTCTACCTGAATTAATAAGAGTGAACTCGCCACTTATAGAAATGGAAGTCTTGACGTAAGTTTATTATTTTAAACCTGTGAATTGTATTGTTAACTATAGATAATAGATTTGCTTTCAATAAGAAAAGGAGAGAAGTTTTTGGCATACATTGAGTTTAATAACGTAGAAAAGGAATACGCTTCCAATGGGGTTGCTATTCGTGCACTGGATGGTGCAAGTTTTAAGATAAATAAGGGTGAGCTAGCTGTCATTACAGGCGCTTCAGGTGCTGGTAAGACTACAGCATTGAATATATTAGGAGGTATGGACACAGTTACATCTGGGGATGTAATTGTAGATGATAAAAATATTTCAAAGTATAAGAGAAAAGACTTGATAGGCTATCGTCGAACAGGCATAGGCTTTGTTTTCCAGTTTTATAATCTAGTACCGAACCTAACAGCGCTGGAAAATGTTGAGCTGGCAGCTCAAATATGCCAAAATTCTTTAGATGCATCCGACACCCTAGCCAAAGTGGGTCTTACAGATCGTAAAAATAATTTTCCTGCACAGCTTTCAGGTGGAGAGCAACAGCGGGTTTCTATCGCCCGTGCCATTGCGAAGAATCCAAAATTACTTTTATGTGACGAACCCACCGGAGCACTGGACTATAATACTGGAAAGCAGATCCTGCAGCTTTTGCAGGACACTTGCCGCAAGGATAATATAACTGTACTTATAATCACTCACAACTCAGCATTATCGGCAATGGCAGACAGAGTCATCCACTTTAATAGTGGCAAGGTTGTTAAGGTCTCTGAGAACGAGCAACCTGTGCCTATTGCGCAGATTGAGTGGTGACGGTATGAGCAAACCATATATTAAGGACATAATACGTACCATCCGAAATGAATGGAAACGTTTTTTGTCCATTCTTCTAATAACTGCATTAGGCGTAGGAATGATGACAGGCTTGTATGCAGCAACTCTTGATATGTATTATTCTGCTGATATCTATTTTGATCAACAGAGCTTGTTTGATATCCGAATTCTGTCTACCATGGGGCTAACTCAAAAGGATGTCGATGAACTAGCATTAATCGATGGAGTAGATGCTGTAGAAGGTGGTTATATTGAAACCATTTATACTTATGTTACTGGCGTTCGCATGAGCGCTGATATGAGTATATTGAGTCGAGATGATATAAATATGCCTTACTTGCGGAGTGGTACTTTGCCAACGAAATCAGGTGAAATTGCTGTTACTCAAAAGTATATTGATGAAAGTGGTAAGGTAATAGGTGACACGATTCATATAGAGGAAGAGTATGAGGACGATAGCAAAGAAAGCATTACCGGGGATGTTAACGATATAAATTTAGTAGAAAAGCAGCCTAAGAAAGATAGCTCAACAGAGGAAAATGATCTAGATGTTGATGTTGATGTTGAAATTGATTTAGAAATAGACATTGAGGAAGAAGCTGAAACACCAAGCTTTTTAAATTCTAGGTATATCATAACAGGTGTTGTTTTGGACCCTATGAACATACAGAGCGATGGTCAGGGAAGTAGTTTCCGGACCACCAATACCAGCGATTATTCTTTTTTTATAACAGAGTCTGATCTTGTTCAGGACATATTTACTGTTGTTTATATTAGCTTAGCAGGAACCAAAAACATTAACGCTTTTTCTGATGAATATGAAAATAAAGTACAGGCAGTGGTTGATAATATAGAAAGCCAAATAAAACAACAACGAGAGCAAGCCCGAGATAACAGCATACTATTGGAAGCCGGGGAAAAAATACAAGATGTTGAAGACACCATGAATGAAAGCTTTGCAGATGCTGATATGAAATTTTCAGATGCTTGGGAGGATATTGAAGAGGCTAGAATTGAATTAGCTGATGGCGAAGCTACCCTTATCATTGAAGAAGAGGATGCAAAAAAGAAAATAGCAGAAGCTCGGTCAGAGATAAGAAAAGCAAAAAAAGAGTTGGCAGATGCTGAAAAACAACTGGCAGAAGGCGAAGCACAACTTGCCGATGGCGAAGCTGAGGTTAACGAGAATGCGCAAAAGCTAGAAGAAGGCAAAGAAAAGTTGATGCAAGAGCGACAAGAGGCTGAGGTACAACTTGCTGCTGCTGAGCTTCAGCTTAATGAGGCCCAGAGGAATTTGGATGCTAATCGCGCCCAAATAGAGGCAGGAGTAGAGCAATTAAAAGGGGGCTTTGGAGAAGCTTGGCCTGAAGATGAGTGGATCGCTCTGGTAAATGCTAATTCTGCTCTGGCAGCCATTGGTGCCGACGACAATGCTATTGTTGAAGGAACAGCCTCGGAAGTTGCAGCTTTACTTGCTAAATTGCAGATACCCATGAGCCCTCTTGCTGAATCTATTATACAAACTGGATTGGGCATGGGGAAATTAAACGCTGGTCAACAAATTTTGGATGGCCAAAAAGCGATCTTTACGGAAGAAAAGGCATCAGCTATGCTACAGATTTCCAAAGCAGAGGCTGAGTTAGCTGAAGGAGAGTCACAGCTAGAAATCGCTCGCAAGACACTTCAAGAGAAGAAGCTTGAACTGGAAGACGCAAAAAGTAAGCTTGCTGATGGAAAGGCTGAACTGACTAAGGGCGAGAAAAAGCTAAACAAAGAAGAAGCAGATGCTAAAGTGAAAATAGCTGAAGCATGGGAAGAAATAAATGAGGGGAAAGAAGAGCTGGCTAAAGGCGAAGCCGAGCTAGTTGAGCAAGAAAAGGAGTATGCTGATAAAAAGGAAGAAGCTAAGCAAAAAATTGCTGATGCATATGAAGAACTGGACGATATTGATAAGACTCATTGGTATGTCCAGGATCGCACATCACTTGATAGCTACTCCAGTCTGAAAAGCGATTTGTCCTCAATAGAAGCGATAGGCGCTATTTTCCCTGTAATGTTTCTGCTTGTAGCTGTGCTTATGAGCCTAACTACTATGACTAGAATGGTAGAGGAAGAACGAGGCTTGATTGGTACCTACAAGGCAATAGGATACGGAAATGCTACTATCTATGTGAAATATTTAATATTTGCCTTTATCGCCTGCCTGGTAGGTGGCGTTACAGGTGATCTAATTGGTTTCATATTCCTCCCTAAATTTATAATGTATATTTTAGAGATACTTTATAATCTTCCAGAGTATTACCTGCGTTTTGATGCCCTGTATGGGGTAGGAGGTGTACTTCTGTTTATGGTTGCTATCGTTGGAGCAACGGCTCTCGCATGTCGCAAAGAATTGAAGCAAATGCCTGCAAAGCTTTTGCGCCCAAAAGCTCCACGGGCAGGTTCTCGTGTATTATTGGAACGAGTAACAATAATTTGGAATCGCATTCCTTTCCTTAATAAGGTTACAATTAGAAATCTATTCCGATATAAAAAACGTTTGTTTATGACTATAGGAGGAATTATGGCTTGTACTGCCCTTATAGTATGCGGTTTTGCAATTAGAGATTCGGTTGATAATCTAGCTCCTAGGCAATATGAATATATTTACCAATATGACCTGATGGCTGTTTTTTCTGATGAAGACAATGATGATATGATTAAGAAGCTATCAGATGATGAAAACATTGAGGATTACATGAACTTGCGTATTGAAAGTGTGAAGCTAATTAATGCAGATGAGAAATCAGAAACCGTTCAATTGTTGGTTATACCCAGAGGAGATACCCTAGAGGACTATGTTAGATTAATTAATTTGAAGGGCAGGGAAATCACCCTCAACGATGATGGTGTTATTATCACGCAGAATGCAGCTCGAATGCTAAACCTAAAGGCAAAAGACATTATCTCTCTGCAAAATATGGACCTGATGCGGAATGAAGCTACTATTTCAGAAATTGTCCAGAACAATCTGGGCAATAACATATACATAACACAAGATCTTTATGAATCATTGTTCGGCACTTATGCGCCAAATGCTGTGCTTGCGCATATGTCTGATGGAACCACCGATCATGCATCCTATGCGGAGGAACTGCTTGATAATGACTCTGTACTATCAGCCATTAGTACATTTGCACTACAGGATGATTTTGGTTTTGACTTAATATATGCAGTGGTTTTACTACTAATTGTTATGGCTGGAGGCCTTGCATTTGTAGTGCTGTTTACTCTATCAAACACCAATATATCCGAAAGAGTTCGTGAGCTTGCTACTATTAAGGTGCTCGGATTCTATGATAATGAAGTATACCAATATGTTAATAAAGAAACACTAATTCTGACTGTAATTGGCATAATACTTGGTTTGCCTCTAGGTTATTTGTTAAGTGATCTTCTTTTTATAGCCCTCAATATGCCTTCAATACACTTTACCTTGTATATAAAGCCTGTCACATATCTAATTGCAGTAGCGATTACATTGAGCTTTGCACTAATTGTAAATTGGATTACTAATCGTAGTCTTGATCGCATTGATATGGTTGAAGCGCTAAAAAGCGTTGAGTGAAAACGGAGAGCTTTATTAGGTGTCTGGCTAGAGAAAATTATCATAAAAGCACATTCGTTTCAAATGAACAAGCGCTGACAGTAAAAAAGCCCCCTCTATTTGGGGCTTTTTATTAACATAAAAGAAACTCAGATAGTTTTCTTAAAATGCTGCAAGACCACCGTCTACGGCGACGATTGCTCCATTTATTAATTTACTTTCATCACAGCATAGCCATAGGGCTGCGTGAGCAATATCCTCAGGTTGTCCATAAGCAACTGGTACATTACCTGTTGCTCTGCCCAAGTGCTCCCATCCCTTTTCGTGATATTTGCCTCCTGAGCGTTCAGCAATGTTGGTTTCAACTCCGCCTGGATTAATCTGATTACAACGGATACCTTTATCTGCATAATAGGCTGCAACACTCAATGTTAGCCCTGTCAAACCATGTTTAGCCGCACTGTATGATGGACCATGATTCCCACGATAAGCTGCATAGGAACCAATGTTCAGGAAGACACCGCTCCCACGCTTCATCATACCTTTCACAGCTTCTCGTATAATTCGAAATGGGGCTTTTAGGTCTAAGTCGATTACCCTATCCCAGCGCGCATCATCTGTATCTTCAAGAGGATACAATAGATCGTTTATGCCAGCTACATTACAGACAATATCAAGCCGTCCTAGCTTGTCTTCAGCGTATGCAATCATATTTTCAACATCGCTAAGCTTCATGATATCTGCATAAATTGGGTGGACATTTTCAACCCCTTCCCAATTCTCCAATGCTTTTTTATCAATATCTACTGCTACGACTTGTGCACCTTCTGCTGCAAAGAGCTTTGCCATTGCCTGGCCTTGACCGTTACCTGCTCCAGTAATCAACGCTACTTTACCTTCCAATCGTTTTGTAGGCATATAAATCCTCCTTTGTAATATGTACTATTAAATGTACTTACTATACTATTACACTAGTATTCCCCAAGTAAACATAAAAGATTTGTCCTATGCCGGCTTTGCTTATTCTACTTGTTCTTATAGTAAAATATAGCAAGCTGGGTCCTATCTCTAAGCTCCAGTTTTTCCAGTATTGTTGTTATGGTATTTCTTACAGTGCCTTCGCTTAGAAATAGCCTGCTTGCTATTTCTTTATTATTCAGTCCTTCTGCCACTAAGCTTACAAGCTCTGCTTCTCTTTCTGTGAGGCCAAAGATTGATAAATTAACATTATTTTGAGTGTTGCCATTATTAGGAATTAAGGATGGTATTTTAGATACAATATCGTCACCGAAAACGCTTTGTCCCATATGGACTGCCTTCAAGGCAGGGGCTATGGATTCAAAATTCTGCTTTATGATATAGCCCTTAGAGCCAATTCTTAAAGCCGTCACAATATATTCGTGGTCTGAGAAGGTGGTTAGAAATAATATTTTTGCATCTTTATCTGTGCCTAATATTATTTCAGCAGCTTCTAAGCCTGTCATGGTATCCATTCTAATATCCAATAACAAAATATCCGGTTTTAAGCTATGGTAAAGCTTGACTGCTTCCTTCCCATTGTGACCGATTCCCACAATAGATATTTCATCATCCTGCTCTAATATTATTTTGAGTGATGTGCATACCAGTTTATCATCATCTACTATTACGATTCGCATTTCCCATAACTTCCTTTCTATATAACTCTATGTTAAGGATTTCGGTATGGAGATAAAAATCCTAAATCCATTTTCAGTACTAATATGTATGTTTCCGTCCAAGGCAGTAACTCTATCTGTAATATTCTGAATTCCGATTCCTTTGTATTTGTCGTAGCTAGCTTTTGTTCCATTATCCTTAATAATTAATTGATGGATAGCAGGGTGTTCGACAATCGTAATAGAGACTTCTTTTGCATTAGAATGCTTCATTATATTTGATAGGGCTTCCTTGACCACGGCTATGAAGCAGTATTTTATATTCTTATCCACATTTTCATTTACATCATAGTAGAAACTGATTGGGCAAAATGTAAAGCTATCAACTAGCTTCTGGATTTCGTTTTGTAGATCAACTGCTTCTTCGTGAAGATCATGTACACTAGCCCGAACAGTATCCATAGCTTCTGAGAGTGTATCCTTAACAAGAGTCAGATTCTCTACAGTGCTTTTATCCTTGTTTATAGCAAGCAAGGCTCCCACCTGTAAAATAGATCGGGATAATAGATGACCTACATTATCATGAATATCCCTTGCAATTCTATTTCGTTCTGTAATGGTAGCTAGGTTCACTTCATAATCTTGTTTTTCTATAAGCTCTTTATTTTGCTTTTCCATCTTTAATGAAATTTCCCTAGTGGTATCACGAAGATCATAGTAACTTCGCTCTGCTTTTTCAAGCATGAGTGTCCGTTTTTTTAATAGGGCAGCTACGAGTATGAAGGCAACTACAAAAATCTTAGTGCCAGAAGGCAATGTATCATAATGAATAACAATCGGCAAAAATGATAAAAGCCATAGCAAGTAATTATCTTTCTTATTCATAAATGCTACATCGTAGCATATAAGAGCAATAAATGGTATGAACTCAATCCTGTACAAGCATAGCAAAAGGTATGAAACATAGATACCCAGAGTAAGTTTGTGGTTTTCTATATAGCTTAATACAGCACTTAATGCCACTACTATTAGAATGGGGACAACCATATAAAATGACTCTGCGTCTAAGGCGTATAAAGCCAAGGAAAGAATAAATATTATC
>JAAZEK010000146.1 GCA_012512335.1 Clostridiales bacterium
AAAACTCGTAGACGTGTTAATGCATTGGAGCATGTTATGATTCCTGAAACTCAGGAACAAATCAAGTTTATCACTATGAAACTGGATGAGAATGAGCGAAGCACTCAGGTTCGATTGATGAAGGTAAAGGACATGATGCTTGACCAGACGTATCAGTATAGCAAGAGATATGCTGATTGATATAAACTATGTAAGCAATTGAGTTTAGTAAGATTGTCCAGTGACATATATGTAAGTATAGTTAGTTATAGATAAGATAAAATGGGTAGAATGCATAACTGTAGATAATAAAAAAGCTTGCCATATGGCAAGCTTTTTTTGTATATTGTATAATTAATTCTATAAATAACTCATCTATATTACCGGCTTACATAATTCAAGGGATTAACTGGAGTTCCATTTTTTCGAACTTCGAAATGCAGATGAGGACCAGTTGAGCTACCAGTACTTCCTATATTAAGAACCTTGTCACCCCTCTTAACTTCCTGACCTACGGATACAGTAGTAGACCAACCATGGGCATATAAGGTAGAGATACCATCTCCGTGGTCAATAATAACACAATTTCCATAAGTACCATAATATTGTGATAGGATTACAACGCCATCTCTCATGGCAACTGCAGCCTTATTGCTAACACCACCTGATATATCTATACCTTTGTGCATTTTATTAACTTTTGCTATTGGGTGCAAACGCATTCCGAAGGGTGAAGATATATGAGTAGAACTGGGCACAGGCCATAAATTGCCCTGGCTGTTAGCTGAGCCTCTTGAACTATTATTACTATTATTATTGTTTTTACTGTTATTCTTATTTTTAGCTTCTTCTTCAGCTTTTTTACGGGCAGCTTCTTCAGCTTTTCTCTTATTTTCAGCGGTAATCTTCCTAATAAGATCTTCCAGCTCTTTGGATTCCTTTTCCATTTGATCTAGTTCATTTCGAGCATCGGTTTCTTTTTCGCTAAGCTTTTTTAATAAGGATTCCTTTTCATTTTGGGTAGCCTGAATTTGATTCCTTTGTTGGGAAATACGCTTTCTGGTTTGCTTAATCTCCTCATGCTTTTGTTCTAATATAGCTTTATTTTCTTCGATTTCCTTTTTGCATTCTAAGATTTTTAATTCCTCTTCTTCGCATGACTGCTTGCTCTCGTCAACCTTATCACGATGCTGTTGCATAGTATCGAATACTTGTTGGTCGTAGCTGACCATTTGTTTTATTAGGTTTATGCGATCTAGTAGGTCGTTGAAGCTTTGAGCCTCTAAAACGATCTCCAGATATGAAGAACTGCTGTTCATATACATAGAACGCAAGCGTTCTCCGTTAAGTTCCTCTTGTTCATTGGCTTTCTGAATTGCCTCTTCTAATTGCTTTTTTAATAGCTCAAGGCTCTCCTGGGTGGCTATCAGTTCATCTTCGGTTTCCTGTAGCTCATTTTCAACCTTTTCTAACTCTGCTTCAGAACGCTTGAGATCTTTTTCTATAGCTGCTAATTCCTGTTCTTTAGCTTTCAAATTTTCTTCTATTAGTTCCAGTTGACCTCGTACTTCCTCTTGCTCACTTTCAAGGTTTTTGATTTCTTGCTTTGCGCCTTTTATATCCTTTGATACATCGTTTAAATCGTTCTTTGCATTGTTAAGATTAGATGCAAACACTGTGGCTGTCATTAAGAACACTAATAATAATGTGAGTATAGAAGTACAAAGTTTTTTCATTGGTAATCACCCCGTAGAGAATTTGAAGCAAATATAACAAAAATATTAAATTTTCATTGCTTTTCTAAGTTATTATACAATATATATGTCGGCTTGTATAGTACTAATTTGGGGTTTTGGCGTATTTTGTTGATTGTTTATAGATTAATTACTATAATATGACTATATAATCATTTAAAGACAATTGATAGTTGAATAATATATTAAGAAAGATATAATTGATGATGTTACGTATGATATTGGTATGATATACACGAGAGGTGAGGGGCATGAAGGACGTTGGGAAAAGCTTGGGCAAGTGGGGAGAGGATAAAGCATGCGACTATTTACAGGCAGACGGGTATCAAATATTACGAAAAAATTACAAATGTCGTTTAGGGGAGATAGATATCATAGCCAAGAAAAGAAATTTGCTGGCTTTTGTTGAAGTTAAAACCCGCAGAACTGTTTCTTTTGGTAACCCAGGTGAGGCAGTCAATTACAGGAAACAGGCTAAATTAACAAGCGTTGCCTTATATTTCCTTAAGGATGTCGCTTGGAAAGATGCTTCATGTCGTTTTGATGTTATAGAGATTATCGCTTACCCTGACGATACTTTTCTTATAAACCACATAGAAGATGCATTCCAAGCCACTACAGGTAAATACTACTATTAGGGAAGCATGGGGGAAGCAACGGGACAATTCTCGTGCTTCCGAGAATCACAACATTTCTCTTGGAGAAGAAAGAGTTGCACCTACAGCTGTGGCAAACTCTGCATGGTTCGGTATATGATAGTTTACATTATGAAGGGCATGAAGTGTATCAAAAATACTTCGTGATTGTGGGACATTTGCTAAATTGCCTGTTAATACAACATCATTAGTTTGATGAATTCTAGATGCGAACACAGCAAACATACCGATGGTTTGAAATACTAGATTTATAATACCTAATGCCATATCGGCTTTAGTAGCCAGATCACTTATTTTACCAAAATTAGATGCTGTAATGTCAGGTGGTAATGTTTCAAGCTTGTCTCTGGTGATATCTGAAATGTTTAAGTCGACATTTGAAAGACTACCATCCTGTGCCATTTCTATCAAATCCTCAAAGTGACGTATATTGAGCATTTTATTAGAAAGCCCAAGCAGGGTGCCGCCTCCAATTCCTGTTCCACCTATATGTTTTTCTCCATTGTGATCGGCAATAATAAATGCTGTTCCTGTACCCATACTAACTACAATTGCTCTATCAAGGTCAGTTAGGAACAAGCCGCCTTTACCTATTGCATGAAATTCATCTACTTTTCCTGTAGCGATACCGTATAAGGACTGTGTAATATGTGAGGAGCCTACTCCAGTAACCATGATTCGCTTAATATCACTTAATTGAAACTGGTTAGCGCTTAAGAATTTACCAAAAGCACCATAAATAGAAGCAACTGGATCATTGGCCTTTACCAACATAGGACTGATAATCTTATTTTGACTAAGACCGACTATTTTAGTGGTGCTACCACCTATATCTATACCTACCACAATTGACATATCAATTCCTCCTTGTATAACCTAAACCTATATTTTATCATTCCTCAGTAGAAGCATTAAAAAGTGATTTGAAGAAATTAGCAATTCCTCTCCAAAGGATTTCAAAGAACCCTGCTTTTTCCACTTCTTCTACAGTACTCACTTCTGTCGATGCCAGCACTTTGTCATCTAGCTTTACATCAAGCCTACCAACTTTGGAATCCTTAGTAACTGGTGCTGTTATAATCTCCTCATCAAGTATCAACTGAGTTTGAATATCTGATATTTTATCCTTATGGATAACAAGGCTAACGGAATTATCGGTTTTCAAAGGAACACTTAACTCCTTACCATTCTTTACATCCATATCTCCCATGGATGCTCCTTTAGAAATAACTTCTTTGATTTCATAGTTCTGATATCCATAATCTAGAAGCTCTCTTGAAGCATTCAATCGTTCTTTTTCATCTTTTGTCTTAAGTACTACTGAAATCAAGCGCATATCATTTCGTTCTGCTGTGCCTACTAAACAATAGCCTGCTTCTTCTGTCCAGCCGGTTTTTAATCCGTCAGCACCTGGATAAACGCCTAATAGAGGGTTGCGATTGTACTGAAGAATATCGTTATATTTTAACTCTGTCATGGATTCAATTTCTAAAATTTTAGGGTGGTTTACAATCAACTCCCGTGCTAAAGTAGCAATATCCTTAGCGCTCATACGATGTCCATCTGCTGGTAAGCCATGAGGGTTTTGGAAGCTTGTATTGGTCATACCCAGCTCTTGTGCTCGTTTGTTCATCAACTGGACGAAGGCATCCTGAGAACCACTTATATGTTCAGCCACTGCAATACAACCATCGTTAGCAGATACTACTGAAATACCAGTTATGATTTCTGATAGGGGTACTTTGGTATCAACTAATAAAAACATTTCAGATCCTTCTACCAGCCAGGCTTCTTCTGAAATATAGACTTCATCATCCAAGGAGATATCCCCTCGTTCCAAGGCTTCAAAGGTCAGCAATAAGGTCATTACCTTTGTAATGCTCGCTGGGGGAAGAGCCTCATTAGAAGCTTTTTCATACAAGACTTCTCCGGTTGAGGCTTCCATTAGTAAAGCAGCATCAGCGATCGAATCAAATTGCGGTATGGCAGTTTCATCGCTTTCTGAATCAGTTGTATCGGGATCAGAGTTCTGATCATCAGAATCGGGTGCTGGGCTTTCTGTTTCTGGTTTATCAGTGGTAGTAGCAAAAACAGGTAAGGTTGATGAAATCATACTGGTAGCTAATAATATGGTAATAAAAAGAAACATTAAAATGTTCTTCGTGGAACTCTTAGTTTTTTTCAAATTTCCATTCTTAATTTTTTCTGTTTTGTGCATTGGCGGTGCCTCCATATTATTCTTCTTATTGTACATATGACAAGGTTTCTAATGATTCATAATAACATTTGTACCCCTTATTGTATGTAAGAAATTGGTGTTCATGCAAACAGTCCAATTTTAATATAAATATCATACCACTACCAGGCTTTGAAAACAAATAATATAAGAAAAAATTTCGAGAGAATTTAAAAAGAAAACATTAAATAGCGGATGCCCATAGGTCATCCGCTAATGAATAAATCGTAAGTTTATTTTATCATTGTTTGTAGCGAATCAGAGCCCGAGAAATTGCTCCACCAAGTATCATAGTTACAATTGCTTCTACAAGTCCATTAATGCCTACAAAGGCAATTACAAAGGGGAGGAGACTCATATCACCCTGAAAGCCTCTAATATAATCGGTATTCCCAAACAAAATTATTAGAAGGGACATGAAGAATATTGTATTGAGAAGTGCAGCAGATAAGCTTCCAACTGCATAGGATGCTTTTTTTGTACTCTCATTCTTGTATAGGCCTTGGAAAATTAATCCTGCTAACCACCCCATAAGAATTCGCGGTATCATAGTGAGCAAAAAAGTATAAAGAGGATTAATAGACATCAGCATAACTCCAAAAGGACTTATGCTTAGGGCTTGAATAAAGCTTGTAGCCC
>JAAZEK010000147.1 GCA_012512335.1 Clostridiales bacterium
AGTCATATAGATATTCATATAGACTTACATTGCTATGCGAATACTTAAAATACTTTTTCCTATCCCAGTAGTTAGCTAATTCTTTAAAAATCTTGAAATAATCTTCATTCTTCAGTTTAGCTAAATACCCAATAGACTGCTGAAATCGCTGAGAATTATAGTAGAGATCTATCAATTCCTCTATTTTTTTGACTAGGCTCAATTCCGAAAAAGAAAGCACATGGCTACTTAAGACCTCATATGGAGGGTATGTAGTGTATAAGTAGCTATACTTTTCTGCATTCACTCTTAATCCAGAGCCTTTCAGCAATTTAAGAAAACCTAGTTGTAGCTTGTGAGGTTTTAGTGACAACACCTGATTGATAGATTGGGCTAAGGAACAAATATCTTCTTCTGGCAAGCCTGCAATCAAGTCCAAATGAATATGTATATTGTCCATTTTTATCAGCTGAGAAACCGCATACTCGATTTTACTGATATCTGTCCTTCTTTGGATAGCATTAAGGGTATCTTCTTTCGTAGACTGTATTCCAATTTCAAACTGGAACATGCCAACAGGAGCTGTCTTTATAATTTCCAGCATTTCTTCATCTATGAGGTCCCCCGCCATTTCGAAATGGAAGTTAGTCTTTCCCCCCAGCTGAATAAGATACCGAAAAATCTCCTTTGTCCTAAAAGGATTACAATTGAAAGTGCGGTCAACCAATTTCACCTGCTTAACGCCAGACTGAACAAACCAAGCTAATTCTTTCATTACCCTATCCAAATTTAGAAAGCGCACCCTACCAGTTGTAGAAGACAAACAGTATTGACATTTATATGGGCAGCCTCTGCTGGTTTCATAATAAATGATCTTGTTCTCCAAAGATTGTATGCCTTTCTCATATGCAAAGGGAACTGAATCCAAAGAGATTGGATCTCGAGAAGGATTTTGAATCACCTTATCACCATTACGCCATATCAAACCATCTACTGCTGCCATATCTAGGTCTTCAGTCAAACTATCCATAAGTTCTTTAAAAGTCTCCTCACCTTCGCCTACTACTATAAAATCAATTAAAGGATTAGCCTCCATGATGTCAACTCCGTCATAAGAGACCTCTGGACCTCCAAGAAGTATTTTGCAGTCAGGTAGTACCTTTTTTATAGAATCTATCACGTCAAGGGTAGGCCTAATATTCCAGATATAACAGGAAAAACCTAATAAACCAGGTTTCTTTGCAGCCAAGATCGAAATAATTGAATCCAAGGAATCATTTATCGTAAATTCGATCAAGGCTACATCTGGATAATTTGCATTGCTGTAAGCCTTTAAATCTCTTAAAGCAAGGCTACTGTGTATATATTTTGCATTTAATGTTGTTAATATCGTATTCATGATTGTATTATAACCTATTTTTTAAGAAATTCCATCAATAAATATAAGAAAACCTCTGCTATTTTTTTCTCTTCAACTCAAACTTTCTAATCACGATGATTTGTGACATACTTGTTACGAATATATTACCATATAATTCTTGTATTATTCTATGTAAGTTTCTTATATAATTCAAATAACGCTTAAGTATCACCATTTTAATCTAATATTCTAGAATCAAAGGGGGAACAAATTAAATTGAAAAAATACATAAGGATATGTGTTTTTGTACTTCTCATTACTATTTTATTTTCGTCAGTAGCTCAGGCTGCACAACTAGGTTCTCGGACCTTGAGAGTAGGTGCATCAGGCGAGGATGTAAGTGAATTACAAACATTGTTAAAGCGTTTAGGGTATTTCAACGCTAATGTTACAGGTTATTACGGGAATATTACAAAATCTTCGGTTTTAAGCTTTCAATCTGCATATGGACTTAGTCGAGATGGAATAGCTGGTAGCCAAACCACTTATAAACTGAAATATGAAAATGGAGTGGCACATAAATCTACCAATCAAGTTTATATAGTCCAAACAGGTGATACTTTATGGATTATATCCCAAAGGTTCAGTACTACTGTGG
>JAAZEK010000148.1 GCA_012512335.1 Clostridiales bacterium
AAATATGTAGAGCTCTATAAAGAATATGAGAAAGTAATAATAGGTGAGAGACAGAAGGTCTTGGATCAGGGTGGTCTACATATTATCGGTACTGAGCGCCATGAAAGCAGACGAATTGATAATCAGCTTAGGGGACGTGCCGGTCGTCAAGGAGATCCGGGTTCCTCACGCTTCTATATTTCCTTGGAAGACGACTTAATGAGGCTCTTCGGCTCTGATAGAATTAAGGGACTAGTCGAAACTTTAGGAATGCAGGAAGATCAACCTATTGAACATAAGCTTTTGTCTGGACAAATTGAAGCAGCTCAAAAGAAGGTAGAGGGTAACAACTTCAACACTCGTAAGCATGTGTTACAATATGATGACGTTATGAATGTACAACGAGAGCTAATCTATTCTCAGCGCAGAAGTGTATTGGAAGGCGAAAATCTCAGAGACAATGTTATGGGCATGATGGAAAGCTTAATTGATTCCGCCATGGAGACGTATCTCGGTAATTCTTCCTATCAGGATGAGTGGGACTGGAATGGCTTATTGAATTATTTGGAAAAGACATGTATCCCTCCTGGCTCAGTAGATACAGAAGCCTTCAACATCCATGAAGTTACCAAAGCATTGCTTAAGGAAAGGCTTGTAGAAGTAGCAAAGCTTGCTTATCTCAAGCAGGAAGAAATCAATGGAGCAGAGCCTATGCGGGAAGCTGAGCGGGTTATTACCCTTAAAGTGGTTGATCGTAAATGGATGGATCATATCGATGCTATGGACCAATTGCGTCAAGGAATTGGTTTGCGAGCTTATGGCCAACGTGACCCAGTTCTGGAATATCAGAATGAGGGTTATGATATGTTCCAAGAAATGACAAGTGGTATTCGGGAAGAGGTAGTAGCACTTCTATATCATGTAAAGGTAGAGAGTAATATGCCCAAGCGTGAGAGGATTGCAGAGCCCATAGAAGCAAGTCATGGAGATCAGGCTCAGCGGAAAGCGCCAGTGGTGAAAGGTGAAAAAGTAGGAAGAAACGATCTATGCCCTTGTGGTAGTGGAAAGAAATATAAGCGATGTCACGGGGTTGACGAGTAGAACAAGAAGATGGTTGATACGAGATACAAGTAGAACGAAAAGATGGTTGATACGAGATACGAGTAGAACGAAAAGATGGTTGATACGAGATGAGACGTAACCCGCAACCCGTAACCAGTAACAAACATGAAAGGTGTGAAACAAATGATTGAATTTGAGCAAGCAAATCAACAGCTTCAAGCCATTGAAGAAACTTTAGAAAAGATAGGTGATTCACTTTGACCTCCCTAGCATAAGGGAAAGAGTCGAAGAATTGCAAGACCAGATGAATGCACCTGATTTTTGGAATGATTTGGAGCATTCTCAGGCAGTTAACAAAGAGTTAAAAGTGTTGCAGAATAAGGAAGAGCTTTGGAAGAAAACCCTAAATCGCCTGGAAGATACCCAGGTTATGATAGAGCTTAGCATTGAAATGGAGGATTCCTCTGTTTTAGCTGAGGTTATGGAAGAAATAGAAGATTTGGAAAAAGAAGTAGAGCGCATGCGTTTGAACACCTTACTAAAAGGACCTTATGACGCTAATAATGCTATTATTTCGATACATGCTGGTGCTGGAGGAACAGAAGCCATGGATTGGGCATCAATGCTACTTCGAATGTACACCCGCTGGTCTGAAGCCAGCGGATATGAAGTGAAAACCCTGGACTTCCTTGCAGGCGAAGAGGCTGGAGTAAAAAGTGTTACTTTGCATATCATAGGCGAATATGCTTATGGTTATCTAAAGGCCGAGAAAGGGGTACACCGTTTGGTGCGAATTTCACCCTTTGATTCATCTGGTCGTAGACACACTTCTTTTGCTTCCTTAGATGTAATGCCAGAGCTGGAAGATGACAATACCATTGAGGTGCGACAGGAAGATTTAAGAATAGACACCTATCGTTCGAGTGGGGCTGGAGGCCAGCATGTAAATAAAACTTCGTCTGCAGTACGCCTAACTCATCTACCTACGGGCATTGTTGTGGCTTGCCAAAATGAACGATCACAGCTTCAGAACAAAGAAACAGCTATGAAAATGCTAAAGGCCAAGCTGCTGGAGCTGAAAGAGCAAGAAGCACAAGATATGAGGGATGAAATGAAGGGGGACATGAAGAAGATTGAGTGGGGCAGTCAGATACGCTCCTATGTGTTTCATCCCTATAATATGGTAAAGGATCACAGAACCAGTGTGGAGACTGGTAATATTCAAGGGGTTATGGATGGTGATTTAGATCCGTATATTCATGGATATCTCCAGATGCTGGACTAATCAACTAAGCCTTTGACTTTAGTCGAAGGCTTGTAGTGTAACATGGGGGTTTGATGGTGGATTTATTTTTAGCAATATTCTTGGACAACATAGCTCCTCTTTTTCTAATTATTTTTATTGGCTGGTTACTAGGGAAGAAGTTTAGCTTAGATATTTATACTTTAACGAAAATGAATATTTATGTGTTTGTCCCAGCTTTAGTTTTTGTGAAGATAGTAGAAACTGAGATTACAAAGGATCTACTGAAAGGTTTTCTCTTTACATTCGTTTTGATGTTTATAATGAGCTTGATAGTTGGCGGAGTTAGTCGTCTGCGAAAAAGCAC
>JAAZEK010000149.1 GCA_012512335.1 Clostridiales bacterium
AACGCTTCTATCAGAATTATTTAGAAAACAATTAGGTGGGGCAGTATCTGAGCTAATTCCTGAGGTTTATCGGAAAGGCAAACAATTCATAGCTTCTTTTGCACCTTTAATTTTTACAGCAGAATACATGGGTGACGAAACAGCATCACAAATCCTTGATATTTGCAGTAAGGAGTTAGCAATATTAGCCGATACAGGGAGTAAGTGCTTGATAAATCAAGAATTCTTTAATAATCCATCTGGACCACCTTATCTAACTGTACTAGTAGGAGGCCTTTGGAAGGGAGGAGCAGCACTTTTTGATAGATTCAAGAATCATTTAAGCAAAGACTTTGTATTTATTCGTCCCGACCTGCCACCAGTATATGGAGCTGCCATAGAAGCAGTAGTAAGAGCTGATTACAAGTATTACAATTCTAAAAGTTTCTATAAAAATTTCAAGGAAAGTTTGTAAAGTTCATGTGATTTGAAATAAAATGAAAAAAACAACTATAGTACTGATTAATAAAATTATAATAGTGTATAAATCATTACAATAATAAACACTATAGTTGCTTTTAGCTTTGCCTGTTCGCTTTTCGAGGATAGACAAGGATAAAGTAATAAAAAGGAGGCTATCAATAATGTCCAAAACTGGAATCAAGAGAACTTCGCAGTTTGTTTTACGCCTAACAGCCTTAATGTTGGTCCTTTTATTACTCGTCAGCTGTGGCAGTGGCATTCCTTCGGGTGAAGGTAAGCCTGCCGATAGTGGGAAGCCAAATGAAACAACACAACCAAATGAAACAACGCAAACAAACGATCAGAAGGATCCTGAACCTAATGTACCTGGACAGGGTTCAGCTAACACTGCAGCCGAATCCTTTGGAGCCTATGTAGAAGCAAAAACCGAGGTGTTAGCTACACTCTCCGATGCACTAGCTAATAATCCCGGTACTGAACTTGATACCATGTCTTTATTAGGTGTTATGATGGTGGATATGGCATTACTCCCAGCTACCAGCTTTGGCCTAGGGAAAGAGGTAGCTACAGCAACACTTGGTATATTAGGTGCAGCGGATGTTGAGTATTCTGAAAAGGGTAATGAATACAGTATTAAGTATAAGGGTAATGAAGGTGAAAAATACGAAGTAACAGGTGAGTTTGATCCTAAAGTCAATGCACTCAAAACAGCAGCAATCATAGACGGCAAAGAGACTTTAGTATCCGAGTACCGACAAACATCCTTTGGCTATGTTAGCCAAGTTTATACCATTAATGATGATGGTAAGGCATCTGTTTACCATTTAGCGATAAGTGGAAAGAACGGAATGGTAGGTATATCAGAAGCCACATCAGCACCTGCTGGATTGTCTGGAAATGAAGCAATTGATTTTCCCAAAGAGAGCAAAGAATGGTATGCCATAGATGGTGATCAATTCACAGGTGTTACATCCGATGGAAGAGAGCTTTCGTTTAAGTATACCCCTTCGGATGATTGATATCCAGCTATAACTCGATTCATGAGAAGAATACGATAAGTTAAGTAGTTTTTACTGAGAAATATATTGAAGTATCTACTGAAGTATCATTTTAAGAGGTGTTTGCAGAAGCAGGCACCTTTTTATCGGTCAAATCTATGAACAGTAATGTATAGAGAGCTGTAACATAAAACCATAATATAGTTTACTTGCTTTTCGACATGATATTACCTTATACTATACGAGTACAAGAATTTATTTATGGAGGATGTTATCTTGAGTAAGAAAAAATTATTGCGTGTTTTTGCATCTTATTATAGACCACATTACAAGCTTCTGATAATAGACATGATTTGCGCGATACTTATAGCTGGAATAGACCTGATTTTCCCTATGATGACAAGGAGGATAACAGGCACAATTCTGCCATCTGGTGCTATGCATACCTTTTGGATGTTTGTAATTGCTATGGTAGTAATGTATATTGTACGAACAATTCTCCAGTATATAGTCAACTATTGGGGCCATATTTTAGGCGTTAAGATGGAATATGATATGAGAAAAGATCTGTTTTCTCACTTACAAACCTTACCTTTTCGCTTTTATGACAAGAACCGAACTGGACACCTGATGTCCCGAATGATCAACGACCTAAATGAGATAACCGAGCTTGCTCATCATGGTCCTGAAGATTTACTCTTATCAGTAATAATGTTGGTAGGTTCTTTTATAATGCTAATTAGAATAGAATGGCGTCTTGCTATTATTCTCTATTTGCTTGTGCCACTTATGCTTTGGTTCGCACTCACTTACCGTAAACGCATGAGTAATTCCTTTAAGGAATTGCGGGTAAAATTAGCTGATGTAAATGCCCAATTAGAAAGCAGCATTTCAGGAGTTCGTGTTTCTAAATCTTTTACCAATGAAGCCTATGAAGAAGAGAAATTTGGAAAAGGGAACAAGAGGTTCCGTAGTAGTAAATATGTTGCTTACAAGCACATGGCGGTTTTTCAAACTGGTATTCAATATTTTTCTAATATGCTAAATGTAATAGTGGTAGCTGTAGGTGGATATTTCATTTACAAACGATGGATGAATATAGCTGACCTTCTTGCTTTTATCATGTATGTTGGGGTTTTTCTACAGCCTATTGCTCGACTAAGCAATTTCATGCAACAATTCGAATCTGGTATGACAGGTGTTGAGCGATTTGTAGAAATTATGGATGTAGATCCAGACATTATTGACGCGCCAGATGCAAAAGAGCTAAAGGATGTTCATGGAGAAATTGGATTTGAGAATGTAAGCTTCTCCTATGATGGAAATGAAAAGGTATTACAAAACATAGATATCAATATCCCTGCAGGGAAGTCCATTGCTCTGGTTGGACCTTCTGGTGGCGGGAAGACAACTATGTGCCATCTAATTCCTCGTTTTTATGAAGTGAAAGAAGGCAGCATAAAAATTGATGGACGAGATATTCGCGATTATACACTGGTCTCTCTTCGTAAGAATATAGGCTTGGTTCAGCAGGATATTTTCTTATTTGCAGGCACTATTGGAGAGAATATTCGATATGGCAGAATAGATGCTACAGATCAGGAAGTTGAAGAAGCTGCAAGGAGAGCTAATATCCACGATTTTATCAGCACCTTACCAGATGGATATGATACTCAGGTGGGGGAACGTGGCCTTCGTCTTTCTGGAGGACAAAAACAAAGAATTTCTATTGCACGGGTCTTCTTGAAGAATCCTCCGATTCTACTATTGGATGAAGCTACTTCAGCATTGGATAATGAGACTGAAATCAAGATTCAACGCTCCTTAGAGCAATTGTCTCATGGTCGTACCTCATTGATTATTGCTCACAGGCTTTCAACCATAAAGAATGCTGATCGCATTTTAGTGCTTACAGAAGAAGGCGTTGTTGAAGAAGGATCTCATGACGAGCTAATGGAAAAAGGTGGGGTTTATGCCGGGTTGTATAAGTCTCAGTTTAAGACCCTCAATTCCGATGACAAAATCTTGGGCTGGGGCGACGATGATGAATAAATCCGCTTCTTGAGTTTTAGAAGCAAATTTAGAAGCATATAGTGAGGAGCTTAGCTGATGGAATATCTGTCTTTAGCGAAGAATGTAGGACAGGAAGTCGTCATACAGAAATCTAGGTTTAT
>JAAZEK010000150.1 GCA_012512335.1 Clostridiales bacterium
CCTTTACCAGTAAAGAACATCTCCAATAGTGTTGCATATAATGTAACATATCCAATTGGAGGTGAGATTTATATATGAATTATGGCAGATATGATATTAATCAGACCTGCCCCAGTGGTACGCAGCCTTATACCATACGAGCAGGAGATACTTTTTACGCTTTGGCAATTAGGTTCAACACCACAGTGGCAGCAATTATGGCAGCCAATCCCAATGTTGACCCCAATCGATTACAGATTGGTCAAGTAATATGTATTCCTGGTGCAACACCACCTGGACATTGTCCCAGTGGTACGCAGCCTTATACCATACGAGCAGGGGATACTTTTTACTCCTTAGCAATTCGGTTTAACACTACAGTGGCAGCAATTATGGCAGCCAACCCCAACGTTGACCCCAATCGCTTGCAGATTGGTCAAGTAATATGTATTCCTGGTGCAACACCACCTGGACAATGTCCCAGTGGTACCCAACCCTATACCATACAAGCAGGGGATACCTTTTACTCATTGGCCATAAGATTCAACACCACAGTGGCAGCGATTATGGCAGCTAATCCTAATGTAGACCCCAATCGCTTGCAGATTGGCCAACAGATTTGTATTCCACATTCAGGTCCTGGCCCAGGTCCATCTTGCCCAGGAGGTCAGCTTTATACAATAAGAAGCGGAGATACACTTTATGCTCTTGCCAACAGATTCAATGTAACTGTTGCCACGATTATAGCAGCTAACCCAGGTATCGATCCAAACAACTTAAGGGTAGGTCAGGTTATCTGTATACCAGCATCTACTCCTGGTAGATGCCCCAGCGGTTCAAGTGAATATACCATTCGTGCAGGAGACACCTACTTTAATCTTGCAAGAAGATTTAATGTTAGTGTGCAAGCTATAATGGATGCTAATCCTGGTGTAAACCCAGATGCACTGCAAATTGGTCAGGTAATTTGCATACCACGAGCTTAGTCTGAAAATGTAATGGATGAAAGCTATGCAATATGCAGAAACTAAAGATTAGCAAGACATACTATTCAAACTACTAAAAAAGCAGCAATTATGAATTGATACTCATAAATTGCTGCTTTCTTTATTAAACATAAATTATGCTCAAGTATGATGTCAGTTTATATGCTATCTACCAGAAGCTAGGAAAAACAGAGCAAGTGTGCCAGGGCCGGAATGAGAACCAATAACTGGTCCTACATAGTTAAGTACTATACTTTTAACATTGTAATTTTCTTTTATAAGATCTGCAAGGTATTGAGCGTCTTCTAGGGCGTCGCCATGACTAATAAAGATAGTTTGCTCTTCTGGATTGACGATAG
This sequence comes from Clostridiales bacterium, assembly GCA_012512335.1. Classification (GTDB taxonomy): domain Bacteria; phylum Bacillota; class Clostridia; order Caldicoprobacterales; family DTU083; genus UBA5454. Next base: position 1,325 of record JAAZEK010000150.1, read on the forward strand.
TCTCCTGTAACTTTTCAAAAAGAGCTCGAATAGACTTTTTTCTGCCCTTTACTTTAGTAACAGGTATCAACCTACCTTCGTTATCAACATGAAGAACGGGCTTAATATTAAGCATAGTGCCTAAAAATGCAGCAGCGCTAGAAACCCGTCCACCTCTTTTTAGATGGTTTAAATCATCTACAGTAAACCAATGAGCGACTTTTAGCTTATTGTCTTCTACCCATTTTACTATCTCTTCCTTGGACTTACCTTCTTTAAGCATTTTAATTACATACCAGACAATTAATCCTTCGCCCAGAGAAGCAGATTTGGTATCAATCAAGGTTAAGTCTGCCTCAGGATATTCCTCCAATAGCATGTCTTTAGCTAAGACGGAGCTACCGAAGCTTCCACTTAATGCAGATGAAAAGCTAAGGCTAATTACAGGTATATTCTTTTCTATAAAGGGACGAAAGGTTTTGATGTACACATCAGAATTTACCTGAGAGGTTGTAGACATTTCACCTGCTCGAACTTCATCGTAAAAAGATTTTGGGCTAATGCTTTGGAAAAAATCGTCAACGTTTTCCTTACCTTTAAATTGATAGGTGAGATTTACAACTTTGATATCGTGTTCCATTACATAACTATAAGGTAAATCTGTACACGAGTCGATGATAATAGCTGGTTTTATTGTATCCATAGTATTCCTCCTGTTCATCCGGGATTACACTCATTATATTATAGTAAAAAGTGGATAACAAGTTAATTATCCCTTATCTGTGCAGAAATTTTGCAACAAGTCATCCAAAGTGTCACGTCGTCTGATTAATCTATGTGAGCCATCTCTTTGAATAAGCACTTCAGCAGGGCGAAGCCTGTTGTTATAATTAGATGACATGGAATAACCATAGGCTCCTGCATCCACGACGCCGATAATATCTCCGATGGAAAGGGCGGGTAATTTTCTATTGTTTGCTATTGCATCGCCACTTTCACAAATGTTACCTACTATTGTTACCCTTTTTTCACTGGAATAAGCATATTCTTTGTCTATAGGATAAACTTCGATATCATGCCAGGCATCATACATTACAGGCCTTACTAATACATTGAAGCCTAAATCTGTTCCTACATAATTAACACCGCTATTTTCCTTTTGAGCATGAACAGTTCCCAATAAAACACCAGATTCTGCTACTATATATCTTCCAGGTTCCGACATAAACATTATATCAGGATTGTTTCTCTCAGCCCAAGCACTTAACAAAATTGCGAGCTGCTCACCAAAGGATTTTAGCTCCAAAGGAGCTTCATTGTCTTGTTTTTGATAGGGGATGCCAAACCCACCACCCATGTCAATAAAGCGTAGCCCTTCAAACTGTTCAGCAATTTGAAGAATAACCTTAACACTCTGGATGTATGTGTCACCCTCCATAAAGAGAGAGCCTATGTGTTGGTTAATACCTATGAGGTTCAAATTAAATTCCTTAATCCAAGCCTTGATCTCTGGTATGCAGTCGTCATTAATTCCAAACTTTGTATCCTTCCCACCAGTAACTACTTTATCGTGGTGCCCTATACCAAAGCCTGGGTTGATTCTTACAGCAACATTTCCACCTGGGTTAAATTGTCCAAATGTTCTTAATTGGGACAAAGAGTCAACACTCATTGTTATACCTTTATTAACAGCGAACATCATCTCCTCAACTGATACATTATTCCCGATATAGAATATTTGCTCAGGCCTAAAGCCAGCAGCTAAAAGGAGGTGGATTTCGCCTGGAGACATTGCATCTGCATGAAGACCTTCTTCTCGTATAATTTTTAGTAGCTCCAGGTTACTATTAGCTTTCGTAGAATAACTAGCCTTGTAGTTGGAATATGGTATAAAGTCAGCCATATCTCGACAGCGTTGGCGTAAAATTTTCTCATTATATACATATAAGGGGCTGCCATATTCACTGACCAAATTTTTAGGATTAGTATCTCCATAAAAATTTACTTTCTTTGTAAAATAGTTTTGCATTCAAGTTCCTCCGGTCACTGTAGATCCAAAATTTTATCCTATGAGTAAGGCTTCAAGTTTAAAATATACACCAGAGGTGTTTACTTGTCAATTCTCAAGATTTTCTTCACGGTTTCAGCTTTTTGTGATACACTGAATTTTAAAAGCAATATGCGAACTTATATGATACGGAGGAAGAACATGCACACAATTCCATCTCAATTGGCAAAGGAATTTAATATTAAGGATGAACAGGTAGCAAACACTATTGGATTAATAGATGAGGGAAATACCATTCCATTTATCGCAAGATATCGTAAGGAAGTTACAGGTGGTCTGGATGATAATGTTTTAAGAGATTTGCATGAGAGGTTGCTGTATCTAAGAGGTCTGGAAAACCGGAGACAGGAGATTGTGCATCTCATACAAGACCAGGATAAGCTGACAGATGAATTAGTAGAAAATATTCGCAAAGCACAAACTATGACTGAGCTGGAGGATATCTATCGTCCATATCGTCCGAAGCGCAGAACAAGGGCTACCATTGCCAAGGAAAAGGGCTTAGATCCACTCGCGCAGATTATATGGATTCAAAATATTAAACACGGTAGTCTAGAAGAAATAGCAAAAGAGTATGTAAATCCAGAAAAAGAAGTAAATTCTGTTGAAGAAGCTCTGGCTTTAGCCCAGGATATTATAGCGGAAATGATTTCAGATGAAGCGGATTTTCGTAAATTTATAAGAGCATACACTTTTCAGCATGGTGTAATAGAAACCAAAGCTAGCAGTGAAGAAGAATCGGTTTTTGAAATGTATTATGACTATAACGAGGCAGTTAATCGAATTGTTCCTCATAGGGTATTAGCTATAAACAGAGGAGAATCCGAAAAGTTTATTTCAGTTAAGATTAGGCTAGATGATGAAAAGCTAATTCAGCAAATTATATCTAGGGTTATTATGAGACCCAGTATTGGCAAAGAATTGCTCGAAAGGGCTGTAGAGGATTCCTATAAAAGGCTAATTGCCCCTTCAATAGAAAGGGAAATCCGCAATCAGCTTACAGAGCTTGCTGAGGAGCAGGCTATTAGGGTATTTGGAGAAAACCTGCGCAACCTCTTGTTACAAGCTCCTATTAAAGGAAGAGTAGTAATGGGGGTAGATCCCGGCTTTAGAACTGGAAATAAGATTGCGGTGGTAGATGATATTGGTAAAGTGCTGGATACAGGCGTAATATATATGACCTTGCCTAACCACAACATAGATCAGGCTAAGCGTATGCTAAAAAAATTAGTAAAAGACCATCAAGTTCAGATCATTGCCATAGGGAATGGGACAGCTTCAAGAGAAAGTGAAATGGTAATTGCAGAATTATGCAAGGAGCTAGATGGGCAAGTACAGTACATTATCGTAAACGAAGCAGGTGCTTCGGTATATTCTGCTTCTAAACTTGCTAGTGAGGAATTTCCAGATTACGATGTAGCTCTTCGAAGTGCTGTGTCTATTGCAAGGAGACTACAGGATCCTCTGGCTGAGCTTGTCAAAATAGATCCGAAATCCATTGGAGTAGGGCAATACCAGCATGATGTAAACCAAAAGCGAATGGCGGAGGCGCTTACAGGGGTCGTAGAGGATTGTGTAAATAGTGTAGGTGTTGACCTAAATACTGCATCAGCTTCATTGCTTCAATATATTTCAGGCATTAGCCCTACTATTTCCAAAAATATAGTTACATACCGTGAGGAAACTGGAAAGTTTAAAAATCGTAAGCAGTTAATGAAAGTAGGTAAGCTTGGGCCTAAAGCCTTTGAGCAATGTGCAGGATTCTTGAGAATACCCGATGGAGACAATATTTTAGATAATACTGCTGTGCATCCCGAATCCTACAATGCAGTTAAAGAGCTATTAGATTGGAAAGGTGAGTCTTTCAAAACCATTGGAAAGGATCGTTTACAAGCTTTAGCTGCAGAATCAGATAGCTGGAATATGAAAGATTTAATTGGTATTATGGGTATTGGATTACCTACTTTGAAAGATATTATCAAGGAGTTACAGAAGCCAGGTAGAGATCCTAGAGATGAATTACCCCTACCTATACTACGCACTGATATTATGGAAATGAAGGACTTGAAACCTGAAATGATTTTGATAGGCACGGTTCGAAATGTTATCGACTTTGGTGTATTTGTTGATATAGGTGTCCATCAGGATGGCTTGGTACATATTTCACAGCTGTCAAATAAGTATGTCAAGCATCCAATGGATGTCGTTCAGGTAGGTGACATTGTGACCGTAAAAGTGCTTGATGTAGACATTAATCGAAAGAAAATTGCTTTGTCTATGAAGGATCTTAATTGAGAGTGACTAATTCCATATTATTTACTATTTGGCGTAAAAAAGGTTACTGTTCACTGGGAAGTAAAATAATAAATATATTCCAGTCGCTGTTGCCATCACTAATCAATCTAGAGCTCATTTCAGCTGAAAATACTACACCTTCC
>JAAZEK010000018.1 GCA_012512335.1 Clostridiales bacterium
ATTGAGTTTTCACAAGAAATTTTGGGGAAGGTTTTAGGAAAGGCTTACGGCATTTTGTTTGTTTTACATTCTACTGCTGTAGTAGCTTACATATTAAGAGGGTTTGCAGATGCCTTAAAGGTGCTACTTCTTCCTAAAACACCGTTGGAATTCACCATGATTTGCATGCTATTGGTCATTTTATATTGTGTTCATGGAGGTATCTCTACTATTGTTAGAACCTGTGAAATATTTCTCCTTCCCTTGATCTTGGTAATAATACTTACCATATTTTTCAATCTATCAGAAGTTCAGTTATTTCGATATAGGAGTTCTCTTTCCAACGGCATTACACCGTTGCTTCAAGGAGCTGTTAGTGTTACAGTAGCTTATTTGGGTTATGAAATACTCTTTTTCATTTTGCCCTTTACACAAAATAAGAAGAAGTTTATGATATCTGGTGTCAGTGGAATGATTTTACCGGTACTAATATATACTGGATTAGTTTTTGTAATGGTTGGTGTCCTTGGTCACAAGGCAACATCTGAATTGGTCTATCCAACCATTCACCTGGCTAGGAGAATTGGAATTGAATTTATAGAAAGATTCGATATACTCTTTATTATTTTTTGGATACTTGCGGTGTTTACTTCTCTTACCAGTTATCTTTACATGGCGTCTATTTCCTTTACACGCTTGTTGGGCATGCGAAACTATAAGCCTTTTGTCCTAATTTTGTTACCTATTTGCTATGTTATTGCGATTCTGCCTCAAGACATATCAGAAATTAACATGCTAGGTCAAGTTATGAATTATGTCGGATTTATTTTAACTATAAGCAGCATACCACTTTTAATATTATCCATAATAAGAAAAAAAGGAGGGAAAGCTAATGTTTAAAAAAAGTAGCTTGATTTGCCTATCCTTATTATTAATGTTCGCATCTGTCTCTTGTTGGGATCATAGGGAAATTGAAGATAGAGCTTTTATAATTGGTTTGACTCTAGACAAGGCTGATGAAGATCACAAAGAAATAGAGGTGACATTTCAAATAGCTGAGCCTAATGCCTTTACGCCTTCAGGACAAACAGATGAACCTTTTTGGAATGTAAGTGAGGTGGCGATAGACCTTACCAGGGCCCATATACAACTGGCAAAAAGAATGAATCAAGTTCCCTCTCTAGAGCATTGTCAAGTAATATTAGTTGGAGAAGAGCTTGCTAAAACTCAACAAAATGAAAATATGGATTTTTTACTGCGCACCCATGACATAAGACGAAATATCCATGTTGGCGTAGTACAGGGTAAAGCGAAAGATATATTGGATATAGACTTCAAGGGATCATTAATACCAGCCTTTGTCATTTCAGAAATGATGGAAGAAAACCATAAATATACTTTGGAAATGACAAATTATATGGATGTTGGAAGACTTCATATAGCTGAAACCAATAATTTTGATTTTATATTGCCTAAGCTTGTTATTGACGAAGACAATCTTGATATGTCTGGCGGTGGTGTTTTTAAGGATATGCATTTAATTGGATGGCTTGACGGGGTAGATCTAATGGGAATACGTTTTTTACGGGGAGATGTTGGTTCTGGATTTCTAGCAGTACAACTTCCAGAAGAGCTTGGCAAGCGAGCAATGATGAAGATATTTGAGACAAGCTCAAGTATGGAACCGGAAATCAAGGATGGTCGTTTGAGTGCAAAGCTAGATCTTAGAATAGAGGGAGATATGACTGAGATAGTTAGAGTAAATGAAGAAATAGAAGAAACGGAATTCCTTTGTAAATTAGAAAAACTATATGAACAGGATGTTAAGAATAAGATTGAGAAATCATTCCGTAAGATGCAAGAAGAGTTTAACAGTGATCCCTATCAATTAAAGGAAAAGCTCATGAATTATTATCCCAAGTTTTGGAATGAAAATCAGGAGAACTGGGATGAGATTTACAGGTCTGCCACTCTGGAATTAGATGTTAAGGTATTGATTCGTCGAATTGGTGAAATTAATCATTGAAAATGCTATCTACATCTAGTAAGGTTGAATAATTACAATCAATGAATAGTTAGGACACTATCCAAAGAGCTTTACTAAAAAAAGTGCAGCTATACTTCCACCTATGTAAACATATCCTACAATTCTTCCTATTTTATATTCTTTCCTAAATTCAGTCTTTTCCTTGTTGATTAAATATGGATATAAGCAAGAAAGAATTAGACCACAAAATACACTTAATACAACAAAATATGCAGAAAAAATTAAATTCATTATCCGAAGTATATATTCAATCAATATTAACGACCTCCTATTATTAATTATGCCCTTAAATCGACAGAACTTGCGTTATGGAATGAAAACTTATATAATTATCCTATTATCTTTGGAAAGGAAAAGATTTATGTCAGAGAGAAAAACTCTTACTGTTCCTAATGAAGAAATAGTTGAACAGAAATTATATATAGAAGAACTAAAAAGTAAACTGTGGGGTAAAGGTCTAACGTATCATATTGTTACCTATGGTTGTCAAATGAATGTTCATGACTCGGAGAACCTAGCAGGAATGCTGGCAGATATGGGATATACTGAGACAAGCGAACAGCATGAAGCAGATGTTATTCTTTTTAACACTTGCTGTGTTAGGGAAAATGCAGAGCTTAGGGTATATGGCAATATTGGTTCACTAAAAGCCTACAAACAAGCAAATCCCAATCGGATTATAGGCGTTTGTGGTTGTATGATGCAGCAATCTGATATCGCAGATTATATCAAAAAAACATTTCCCTTTGTTGATGTCATATTTGGTACCCATAATCTTCATCGATTTCCAGGGCTACTATTACAAGCCTTAGATTCTAACCATACCATAATAGAGATAATGGATACAGAAGGAAAAATAGTGGAGCACATACCAGTGAAAAGAGCTACAGGTGTCAGTGCATGGGTCACCATAATGTACGGCTGTAATAATTTTTGCAGCTATTGCATAGTTCCACATGTCAGAGGAAGAGAAAGAAGCAGACGGCCTGATGACATCCTCGAAGAAATCCAAACACTAGCTAATGAAGGTTATAAAGAGATTACCTTATTAGGTCAAAATGTAAACTCCTATGGGAAGGATCTTGAGCAAAATTATTTGTTCCATCAATTGTTACGAGACAGCACAAAGATAGAAGGAATTGAGCGCATTCGCTTTATGACCTCCCACCCAAAGGACTTATCTGATGAGTTAATTTATGCTATGGCTGAACATGGTAAGCTTTCTAAACATATCCATTTGCCTATTCAATCTGGCAGTAACCGTATTTTGCGTGATATGAACAGGAAATATACCAAGGAGGATTATTTGGAACGAGTGAAAAAAATTAGATCCATTATGCCCGATATTTCTTTAACAACAGATATTATTGTGGGATTTCCAGGTGAAACCGAGGAAGATTTCCGGGAAACCTTAAAGCTTGTAGAGCAGGTAGGCTACGATTCTGCATTTACCTTTCTATACTCCCCAAGAAAAGGAACGCCTGCCGCTAATAAGACTAATCAAATAGAACAAGAGGTAAAGAAAGAACGACTGGCAAGGCTAAA
>JAAZEK010000151.1 GCA_012512335.1 Clostridiales bacterium
AACTATCCCTTTTCTTTTATGTAGAATGGGTGCTTGGCGTTAATCGAGAAAACAGTGCACAGTTTATAGTGACCGAGTATGATGAGGCAAATAACGGCATGTTGGCTTACAATAGATACAACGATGAATTTTCTGAACTAGCTGCATTTATGGCTAGCTCTATACCAATTGATTCCTATACATCGCAGCGAAATGAGTTCTTAGGGAGAAATGGCACACTAGATGAACCAGCTGCTATGAGAGCAGAGCGTTTATCCAATCGAGCTGAAGTAAACCATGATCCCTGTTCTGCCATTCAAGTTAAGATAGAATTAGATCCTGGAGAAAGCAAAAATCTACTTTTTTTACTTGGACAAGGTAAAAATATAGAGGAAGCAAAAAAAACAATGAATGAATATCAGTCCTTGACCAAGGCTGAGAACGCCTTGGAGGAAGCAAAACAATTTTGGAGTGACAAGCTAGGCGTGCTCCAGGTTAAGACTCCTGATACTTCCATGGATTTGATGTTGAATAAATGGCTTATTTATCAAACATATGCTTGCCGAATATTAGCTCGTACAGGCTTTTATCAGGCAGGTGGTGCTTATGGTTTCCGAGACCAGCTACAAGATGTAATGGCCTTGGTTTATAGTGAACCGACAAAAACCAGAGAGCAAATCCTCCTTGCAGCTGAGCATCAATTTGTAGAAGGTGATGTACAGCATTGGTGGCATCCGCCTCATCGGGGAGTACGTACTCGCATAACCGACGATCTTTTGTTCCTTCCATATGTAACATCAGACTATATAGAACGAACCGGTGATTGGACCGTGCTAGATGAAGTTGTTAACTATTTAGAAGACGAGCTCCTTGAACCTGATGAACACGATCGCTTCTCCATACCCAAGGTTTCAGAGGAAAAGGGCAGTATATACGATCATTGCATTCGCTCAATAGAAAAAGCAATGAATTTTGGTAGCCGAGGTTTACCTTTGATGGGTGGGGGAGATTGGAACGATGGAATGGATAAGGTTGGAATAAAAGGCAAAGGGGAAAGTGTATGGCTGGGGTGGTTCTTATACACCGTGCTACAACAATTTATTCCCGTTTGCAGAGCAAAAGAGGATAATGAGCGTGCCAATCGATATGAGCAGACAGGTAAGGAATTGATATTTTCCATAGAAAAACATGCTTGGGATGGAGCTTGGTATCGTCGTGCTTTTTTCGACGATGGTACCCCTCTTGGTTCAGAAACCAATGATGAATGCCGCATAGATTCCATTTCTCAATCCTGGGCCGTAATATCAAGTGGAGCCAGAGAGGAAAGAGCAAGGGCAGCTCTTCAAGCTGTTCAAAATCATCTTGTAAATGAAGAAGCTGGTTTAATCAAACTGCTTTCACCTCCCTTCGACACTTCCTCTTTGGAGCCTGGTTATATAAAGGGTTATGTCCCAGGAGTAAGAGAAAACGGAGGACAATACACCCATGCTGCAGTATGGACTATTATGGCTAACGCTAGGTTAGGTAAGGGTAATCAGGCTTGGAATCTATATCAAATGATTAACCCTATAAATCATACTCGAACCCGCTTGGACATCAACACCTATAAGGGAGAGCCTTATGTTATGGCTGCCGATGTATATGCCATACCTCCACATACTGGAAGAGGAGGCTGGACCTGGTATACTGGTTCTTCCAGTTGGATGTATAGAGTAGGCATGGGTGAAATTCTTGGATTTCGGAAAGATGGAGATAAGCTTTATGTCAACCCTTGTATACCAGAGGACTGGCCAGGCTTTAGCATAGAATACCGTTATGGGAATTCAAAGTATATTATAGAAGTAGAAAATCCAGACAAGTTTCAAAAAGGAGTAAAGCTAGTCTTGCTGGATGGTAGTGAGTTACAAGATAAAGTCATTCCTTTGATCGATGACGGAAATGAGCACCAAGTTACAGTTATTATGGGAGTCGACGAATAGTATTAGAGGGTCCCCTGCTGTCTTATGTGATGGGTAATATTTAAAATGTTATAAACATAGTTTTAAGTATGCATAGTCATTTGATGGAGGGAACAAAATGAAGGTATTTTATGTTTCAAGGAGTAAGTTACTAATAGCTTGGATTGTTTTAGGAATAGCTTTGCTTTGGTTTATGCTTGTTTCAGTCAAACAACCTAATATGCTGGGTGTTTTTTCTTCACCTGCAAACAAGAAAATAATTATAATTGATCCTGGGCACGGAGGTTTTGACTCAGGAGCTCTAAGTCCATCAGGGACTCGTGAAGACGAATTGAACCTAAAGGTAGCAAAGAAACTTAAACAATATTTAGTTGATCACAATGCTATTGTTGTATTGACCCGTGAAACCGATGAAAGCTTAGCCTCTCGAAAATCTGATGATATGCGTAAAAGGGTTGAAATTATACGTGAAAGCAATCCTGATATTGTAATAAGCATTCATATGAATAAGTTTCCACAAACCCAGTATTTTGGTGGGCAGACATTTTACATGACAGGAAGTGAAGAGGGGAAAAAGCTTGCCCAAAGTATTCAGACTCGCTTAGTTGAGAACTTAATAGAGGGTAACAATCGTCAAATCAAGTCAGCAAACAATTTCTTGATACTTAAGGCAAGTAGCTCTCCTACCGTAATAGTAGAATGTGGTTTTCTATCCAATGTAAAAGAGGAGGCAATGCTAAAAACAGATTCTTACCAGGATAAAATTGCATGGTCCATCTTTAGTGGGATTCTAGAATATTTTTCAACGGAAGAAGAGCTACATTGGGACGGACTTCCCAAGCCTTCGTTATTGCCTGGTTAAATATAAATAAAATAGTTTGATGAATAAACTCAAATATTGTTTTAGTATGGTATAATTGTGAGCATGGATAAAAGAAATTTTAGCTCACAATCATTATAAATAGAAAGACGAGCTAAATTACCTCTTTTTGTCCTAGTGGATTTGTTGTATACTATAGATGTTTATCAAAGCAAAGAGAGGCGGATCAGCATGTGGGATTGGTTTTCTAAAATTATTTCCTATATTGAACCATATATCCAATTTCCATGGGTTATTCAACATGTTCTTGATATACTGATAGTTACCTTTGTACTCTACAAGCTCCTCCTTCTAATTCGAGAAACCAGAGCAATGCAGGTACTTAAAGGCCTTGGTATTTTACTTTTTGTAACCTATCTAAGTGAAGTTTTACAATTCAGCACCGTTTACTGGATTTTAAAAAATACAGCTACTGTTGGTGTCATTGCTCTCTTAATTGTTTTTCAACCTGAACTGCGGAGAGCTTTAGAGCAAATTGGTCGTGGTCAGTTATTGGACAGGCTTTTTCTTCATGACGATCAAGATTTTACCAAGCTAGTGAACGAATTAGTCCATTCTGTTCAGAATTTAGCCAAATCTAAAACTGGGGCACTTATTGTTTTGGAGCGAAAAACAGGCATTAATGAAGTCATTGAAACAGGTGTGAAAATAGATGGCGAATTATCAGAGGCTCTATTATTGAATATCTTTTTCGAAAACACTCCACTACATGATGGAGCAGTTATCATACGAGGAGACAGAATTGCAGCAGCGGGTTGCTTCCTTCCTCTTACTGAAAATAGTAATATCAGCAAGCAACTGGG
>JAAZEK010000019.1 GCA_012512335.1 Clostridiales bacterium
CTGAGGATGACCCTCGAAACCCTGCTGTTATCGCCGATAATGTTGGAGACAATGTTGGTGACGTGGCCGGTATGGGCGCTGACCTATTCGACTCACAAATCGCTGCATTTGCAGCCGCTTTGGTTATAGCAGCACCTCTAGGTGAAATAGACGTTATCTTTTGTTTCGGTGCTTTGGGTTTATTGGCCTCCATCTTTGGAGTTCTATTAGCTCGAGTAAAGGACGATGGCAATCCTGGTAAAGCATTAAACAGTGGTACAATACTCACATGTGTTATATTCGCTGTATTTAGCTTAATTGCATCACTAGCCTTCAATTTTAACCTTCGTATTTGGGGCGCTACCTTCCTTGGTATGCTGGTAGGCGTAATTATTGGCTTTACTAGTGATTACTTCACTGGAGATGACAAGAAACCCGTTGCAAAGGTTGCAGAAGCGTGCCAAAGTGGTCCAGCCTTTACAATACTTACTGGTTTCTCATATGGTCTTTTAAGCATATTGCCTTCAATGATTGGAATTGGCGCAGCTGCAATGGGTTCTTATATGCTTCTATTGCCCTTGGGCGGTAACTATCCCATGTTTGGAATTGCCATCGCTGCAATTGGTATGCTCTCTATTGTAGGCATGATTATTTCCAATGATGCTTTTGGTCCAATCGTAGATAATGCTCGTGGTCTAGCTGAAATGGGCAATCTCGGTGATGAAGTACTTGATATTACAGACAAACTGGATGCTGCAGGTAATACTGCTAAGGCTATTACTAAAGGTTTTGCAATTGGTGCTGCTGGACTTACTGTAATTGCTCTATTAGGTGCTTTCCAGGAAATTGTTTTCTCCGTTACTAATGTAAGAATAAGCTTTGATATTATGGATCCCCTTATTTTCTTTGGAATGCTGGTTGGTGCTGCTGTTCCTGCAGTGTTCTCAGCTATGCTGATTATGGGTGTATCTCGTAACTCTGAAGTTATGGTTAAGGAAATTCATAGACAGTTCGATACCATTGAAGGATTAAAAGAAGGAAAAGATGGTGTTCTACCTGAATATGACAAATGTATTGACATAGCAACTGTTGGCGCTATTAAAGAATTAATTCCCGCCGGTCTTACTGCTATTATTGTAACTCTAATTGTTGGCTTCGTTGGTGGTACTCTGGCCATGGGTGGTTTCTTAGCTGGTAACATCGTAAGTGGACTATGCTTTGCAATGCTCATGAGTAACGCAGGCGGCCTCTGGGATAATGCTAAGAAATATATTGAAGACGGCAACTTTGGTGGCAAGGGTAGCGATGCTCACAAGGCAGCTGTTATCGGCGACACAGTTGGCGACCCCTTCAAAGATACTGCAGGTCCTTCAATCAATACACAGATCACTGTTGTATCCCTGGTAGCTTCCATTACTGCTACTCTGTTTGCAACATTTTCTCTTTTCGGCTGATAAAGTAGTAAGGTAATAGTATAATCTGTTTAGCTTAAATAGAACTAAAACTAAATAACTGTAATTAATAAAACACCCTGCTGGAGAGATATTCTAGCAGGGTGTTTTCTATATAAGAGTGACTACTCAGGATGACACCCAGTGGGCAGTCCTTCATAGCGTAGCGAAGAATCTTAAGGCTATATTCAGGAACTTTATAGCGTGTTAAGGCAGCTTATTACCAGCTGAGCGGTATATTTCATACCATTCCTCACGAGTAAGCCTGATATCTGTAGCTCTGCAGCAATCCTTCAGCCTGTCAATATTCATGGTGCCCACTATTGGCTGCATCTTAGCTGGGTGACGAAGCAGCCAAGCTACAACTATAGTTGTATTTGTCACATTGTACTTCTCTGCAATTTCATCTATCTTTTTGTTTAGTTTAGGGAATTTTTCATTTTCTAAAAATACACCTTCAAAAAATCCATATTGGAAGGGTGACCAGGGCTGGATAGTTATATCATTTAGTCTGCAGTAGTCAAGTATACTGCCATCCCTGTCTATGGAAGAGTCAATCTCCATATTCACGTTTATACCGTTAGAAATCATATTTGCATTAGTTATACTAAGCTGCAACTGATTGGCTACAATAGGCTGCTTAACATACTTTCTTAATAGCTCTATTTGCATAGGCTTCTGATTAGATACGCCAAAATACTTCACCTTTCCAGATGACTCTAGCTCATCAAAGGCCTCTGCTACCTCTTCAGGCTCAACAAGGGCATCTGGCCGATGTAGCAAAAGCACATCAAGATAGTCAGTTTTAAGCCGTTTCAATGATAGATTAACTGAATTTATTATATGTTCCTTTGAAAAATCAAACATTCCCTTGCGTATACCACATTTCGACTGAACTATAATTTTCTCTCGTACATCGTCATTCATATGTACTGCTTCTGAAAAGATTTCTTCACAGGTACCACTACCATATATGTCGGCATGATCAAAAAAGTTCGCTCCCTCATCAAGTGCTGTTTGAACAAACTTCTCAGCATCAACCTTGCTTAGGGAATTAATCCGCATGCAACCGACGGCTATTACCGGTACCTCCAGCTTACTTTTACCCAATGTTATTTTTTCCATTTACGAAACCCTCCTTTGTTGATATTGCTTATGAATGAGCTGTAGCACATTCGATGTATCTCAACTGTGCCATATTATCTGCATTCTAAGCAATTATAAACACAATAAATAAACTTTAACAGAGTTTATAAAAGTTTGTTACGGTTCATCTTTAGAAAAGCATAAGGAAATAGAACTATCACTTTAAAAGTTTTCGCAAGAACACATTACTAAGTCCTGATTTCTCCACCCTAGCTTCAATCTCCTCTATATTTGTAGTATACAGATCAAGATTTTTCATTCGCTCAAAATAAACCGAGCCAGAGAATGTATATTTTCTATTCATACCGTCTTCTGTTTCCATGGCATCCTTTACATAAGCAATGATATCCCCAACCGCTAGCTCTCTAGGTAACACCAGTGAAACCAGCCCCAATCCAAGGCGTACACTGTTATGACCTGCTAAAGTACCAGTGGTAATAGCCTCTGTATGACCTATTAATAGACCCGCTTTTTCCCCACAACACAACAAGTTATCCACACTGTCCACAAGTAAACTGTTAGTTCTAGAAGGCATAGCAAAAAAGCGCATGGAGTTGCCCTTACCTCCAGCATAAGGATCCTCATAACGGGCATTTTCGAATCCTGGAATCTCTCTCAAGCCTTCAAGGCTAAAAAATGGGGTCATGAGCTTTGCATGACCTGTATCTAAAAGTACAATATTATCCAAGTAAGAAGGCAGGTTATATTGCTGACAAGCTTTTATGCTTAAATGATCCTCTTTCCATTCATCAGGAACAGGGATAACCACTACCCCTTTTTCATTGAGCTGATGTTGTATCTCTTCTGAAAGGGACTCCTTATGAAGTTTACAGGAACCACTCATAGCACCGATTTGACCATTGCTCTTTTTAGCTACAGATTCCTTTACTCCCGCCAGACCGGCTATACTGACCCTACCCCCAAAACTAGGACATCGCAAAATGCACATGGCACATCCATTGCCATATTTTGTGCAATTGACTTGGGGCCCCGCTGTACCAGTTGCATCAATAAATACATTTCCAGAAAATACTCTTCCTACGTCATCCTTGACTGACTGCATGGTGCGATTTTCCATATTCACTTCTTTTACTCTAGAACAAAAGACTATTTCCACACCTAGCTGCGTAAGATATCTTAATACGTCACCATGAGTTTTTACTATATCATATAGAGTGGCATGATTATGCCCAGGAAAATTTACATTTTTGTGTCGAGCGTTCCTATCACAGATTTGGAACAAGTCACCTCCGCCTAGAGCAATCATTTCTTCAGCAGCAGTAAAACGCCCATTATTTCTCATGATTCCACCTACCAGGCCGGTACCCAATAGCATATCCGTCCGTTCAAGCAAAGTAACCTGTCCACCAGCCTTTATAGCAGCAATAGCTGCAGCACAGCCCGACCAGCCTCCTCCGATGATAACTACCTTAACCATTGAAAAGCCTCCCTGTAACTCCATCGCGGAAATAGTATCTTTCATCTTATTCTTATTAAAAGATCTCTAATAAGATAACCTATTCTTAAGATTTGTTACGAGCTATCAGGGTCAATGGTGAATTAGATCTGTTTATTGATTTGGAGCTCTTTAACTTTATCTTCATCTTCATTTATATCTTTTTTTCTAGTTTTTAGTGTCAGAATGTAAACTGTTACAATTGAAGCTATCGTAACTACCATTATACGTAATACCATAGGTTTAATGAAAAATATGACGCTAGATGCGATAGACACCCATAAGATAACCAAGGCATATATTTTAGACACTAAAGGAATACCAAGCCCACTACGGTAATCTCTAACATACCGTCCTAGGACACGATGCTCCAAAAGCCAATTATAAAGCCTTTTAGATCCTCTGCCGTAGCAAATAGCCGCCAACAGCAAGAATGGGGTTGTTGGTAAAACGGGAATGAAAATACCAAGAAAGCCTAAAGCTACAAAAACAGAGCCAAAAGCGATTAAAATGTAATTACCAGCACTCAAAAATTGACACCTCATATCTAAACTTGTCTTGCATATTGTATTATAAACTAAAAGTCACGTTATTCAACAGTAATTTTATTACACTGTTTACGGAAGTCGGACCCTCTTTTTAAACCATTCCTTTATTGTAGCCAGCCACTTGAATACAAAAGGCTCTGCTGTAATTTCATATTCTATTTCTTTGGCTCTACGAATAAAGAGCTCTTGGCTATTAATAGGCGCTTTCCTATCCTCTTTTTTTGTATAGTTACCAATAGAATCAATTATTCTTGACTTTACATCGTCGTAAAGTAAGATTTCCAAAATCTCGTTTATTTCCTTCTTAATATCAGAATCATAAATCGGACAGGCCACTTCAACCCTTCGCTCTAAATTTCTAGTCATCATATCCGCAGAAGAAATATATAATTTTTGATCATTTCCCTTACCAAATGAAAAGATTCTCGAGTGCTCTAAAAACCTGCCCACAATACTTTGTATTTTAATATTTTCAGTCATATTGGGAATCCCGGGTAAAATACAACAAATGCCACGTACAATCATGGTTATATCCACACCTGCCTGGGATGCTTCAGACAGCTTATTTATCATATCAATATCGGTAATGGAATTAATCTTAATAAGAATTTTCCCGTTAAATCCCTTTTCTATTTCCTCATCTATTAACTCCAGTAGCTTAGGCTTCATATCACGTGGTGCCACGAGCAGATGCTCATACTGTCCTTGTAGATTCCCGATGGATACATTCGTGAAATATTCTGCTGCATCTAAGCCTATTTCATGGTTTCCAGTAATATAAGATAGGTCTGTATACAATTCTGCAGTTTTCTCATGGTAATTACCTGTACCAATTTGGGTAATATAGTTAATTTTCCCCTTATCTCGGTAGGTAATCAGACATACCTTTGAATGTACCTTATAATCCTCAAATCCATATATGATGTTGCAACCAGCTTCCTCTAGCTTTTCTGACCAATCAATATTATTTTGCTCGTCAAATCTCGCCCTAAGCTCAATAAGGACTGTTACATCCTTACCGTTTTCAGCAGCATAGCAGAGATAGTCCACTAGAGTTGCTTTCATGGCTAATCTATATATGGTTATCTTTATGGATACTACCCGAGGGTCATGTGAAGCCTGCCGAATCAAATGAAGAAAGGGTTTCATGCTGACATAGGGATAATGAAGTAAAACATCCTTTCTTGCCATTAGTGATATCAAATCCATGTTCATATCTTCCGTTGGATTAACTGGCACTAAGGGCTCATGAATTAAATTCTTGTTTCTCTTTTCGGTAACATGGTCAATTAAAGGAAAAACATAGTTAAATTTTAAAGGAGTCTGAGTTGTATAGACTTGGGTTTCCGCAATGCTAAACTTATCGCACAAATATTTCATGAAATTCGTGCTCAACTGCTTTGAGGTTTCTAGGCGAACAATAGCAAGTCTCTTCCTTAAATGTAGTAGCTCCTTCATCTTATTACGAAAATCCAAATTTTCATCATGGCTATCGTCGTCAGGGCTTATATCAGCATTTCTTGTAACACAAATACACGCTTTTTCTATCACTTCATAGGTATCAAAGATAGTATCAACAAATTCTAGAATAATGTTTTCAACATGAATATAACGATAATCATGGCTAGGCAGAAAAATAAAAGGGGGCAACCTTTTTGGAACAGGTACAATACCAAATATCACTTTATTTTTATGCTTCAACAAAACTGCGACATATATACCCTTATTATCCAGATGAGGAAAGGGATGGGTTGGGCTCACAATTTGTGGAGATAAAATTGGGTAAATAGATTCCTGGTACAATTTTTTTATATACTTTTTTTCACTACCATCCAGCTCATTAAAATTTAAATTACATATACCATAGGAACGCAAATTGAACTCCACAAGCATATGCGCCTGATTGTGTCTTACATTTATTATACGTACTCTATCATATATTTTTTGAAGCTGTTGAGCTGGTGTCATACCTGACTTATTGTCCTCTACCAATGGTGTATAGATACTTTTGTCATATAGGCTACCTACACGAACCATAAAAAATTCATCTAGGTTAGTTGCATATATGGAGACAAATTTCAGTCTTTCTAAGGCAGGCACAAAGGAATCCTCAGCCTCTTCCAAAATTCTCTCATTGAAATTGAGCCAGGATAGCTCTCGATTCTGGGTATATACTAAATTTTCTTGTCGTAAATTATCTTCATTAGTCATACGCAATTCCCTTATCCTTTATCATCTGTAGGAGGTAACCTTCTCGTACACCAAACTCACTAACTAAAATCTTTTCACTTCCATAGTAGTTAGCAACAGTGTCCAGAATAATCATACCTGGTAAAATAGTATGAAGCCTATCTGGTATAGTATTTATCAAATGGGAAGTAAAATCATATCTGTTTTTCAGAAAATAATTAAGAATATTCTTCATATCCTTAACTATTATAGTTTTATCCCCAGAGGGCAACTCAAAAATTTCGTTCTTCAATTCACAGGTAGCTCTAACAGTACCACCAACACCACATATAATTTGGGTATCCACCGGAATTGCCATAGGAGGGATCTTATCCAGCTCTTTATGTACTTTTCTCTCTATTTTCTTAATTTCGAGCTTAGTAGGCAGGAAATTTCCCACATATTTTTTAAACAAGCTTAACGAACCAAAGGGTAAAGACAGAGCATTCTTAATCTCTTCTTCCTTGTAATAAACCAGCTCAGTGCTACCACCGCCTATATCTATGACAATACCTTCCTTTAGATTGAGCTTCAAGGTAGCACCCATATAAACCAATTTCCCCTCTTCTTCCCCAGAAATAAGCTCTATAGTAAAGCCTGTTTCCCTTTCAATTAACTTTTTGGCCTCAAGAGAGTTTTTAATGTTACGAAGGGAAGCAGTAGCAAAGACATAGGTATCCTTAACTTCTACATTTTCCAAAATACTTTTAAATTCCTTCAAGGCTAATATAGCCTTATGGATTCCCTTTTCTGTCAAATAACCTGCATCATTAACATAGGCAGCCAAGCCAGCTGTTACTTTATTGGTAAGCATCTGGGTGATGCCATCTTCTTTATATGTGTATATGTTTAGGCGCATGGTGTTGGAGCCAATATCTACTACAGCATACATGAGTAGAAAAACCACCTCTCGTTCTCTTTTAAGTTATATATAAACAATTTATCAGAGAATTATTAAATCAAAATAAAATTCTTGTTAAATCCATGCTAAATATGAAGCATGAAGTGAAGCACGGGGACGGTTCTTCTGCTTCGTTACTGCTCACATAAAAATAATAAATCATATGGAAGAAGCCTTTGCAGGAACGATTATCAATCTTAGCGAATATCAGCAGAAAATGCGTTAAGCACCTTTCACTGTCTGAACGAAGTGAGTTTGGAAGGTGTAGTATTTTC
>JAAZEK010000152.1 GCA_012512335.1 Clostridiales bacterium
GAGTAACATACCTTATATTTTGCATGAAATGGGATTTACAAAAGAAGAAAGCCAATACTATTGGGAGACGCTTTATGATAATGACTGCTCATATTCCTAAAACAGTTTTCTCTTGCTCAATGAAACTAAGGGGTCATCTGCGTTCCCTTTTCTTTCTTAATCTATTTTACAAAAACTATATCATTATGGTACTCCAGAAAAGTTTCCATAGCTGGTGTGCCACGAAGCTCGTAGAAATCACCCGCCGTTAGCTTTAATCTCTTTTCATTTTCTGTTCCTATAAATGAAGATAAATATATTTTCCCCATCGTGTTAAATGTAATTAGACCGCAATCGAAAAGACGATCATATGTAGCACTCAGCAGAAGACCATTTTCACTATTCAACCGTTCATTATTCGAACTTACCGCCCATGGCTTAATATGACCGGCAACAAGTAGCTTGGGAAGGTCTACACCTGTAATCAGGCAACGCCCATCATATTTATCCATGATAGATTTACGAAAAACTCCTTGTCCGATTCTGGATTGGATAATTGCAGTACGCTCGGTTTCAGAGAGATGTATATCTTGCATGATATTTTCCTCATACGCAGCGCTGTCACTAGGTAGTGACACATCCGTGTGCATGAAGTAGCGAAACTGCTTGAGTGCATTACTGTACATATTGTTTCCACGATTATTTTTCTCTACAAAATATGGATTATGCAAAATAGATGTGACAGCAATATCTAACGACAATGGAAGCATGGAATCCAGTTCCACAGATATTACACCTCTCTCCATCATTTCACGAGAAATCGTGTTAACTGCAGAAGAATACTTAGATATCGAGGCATCCGAAAGCTTTGTATTTTGTCTCATCCAAAGCACGAATTTGTTGCTTGTCAATATATCACCTCCGCTAGTCTCTATCATCCTGCTATGAAGATCTAATGCTGCAAATTTATTATAATTGAACTGTCTAGCTTTTACAATTCAAATTGTTACCGCCTGGACAAACTACAATCTATTAGACCCTATACTTCATACCGTTAATTCAAAATCGTACTGCAAATAATCGGGAAGCGCGTTGTCCATTGTAATATCGAATAGTAACGATCCTCTAGGATTATCTGTTTCTCTAGGATTTGTTAGTTTTCCCGTTCCTACATAGGTAAATGGAAGGACTAATCCATTTTCAGACTCAACTTTTCGAATAAACAAATAGGCATTTTTACTGGTAATTAGCTCAGTTTGATTTTCCGCATTAAGCCCAGCTTCACATTCCCATTGGAACATATCAGATTGTAGAAATTTATCCTTGTAATTCAAATGCTCTTGAATGGAGGCATCTTTTTTTATCGAGGCAAATATGTAAACGATTCCACCATAGACATATGTACCTTTCATAGTATAACCAGGGTTCTTGCACAGTTTCAATTGCACTTGGTCCATGCGATAGCTGTGCCAAAGCTTAAAATCTGTAGTATCACCATATTCACCGATAAACCTAGTAATACCATAGGTAAGGAGATCCTTCAAATATTCAATAAATTGGTCATCTAGCTGGACATCCAATGATAGCCTATTGCCATTACGTGAAATGAACTTCATATACTCCAAAGCATGATCTAGTTCCACTGGAATATAGCCCTGAATATTCTCTGCAAGCGTATTGCTAATTTCATCTATATAGTTTATATGATTCTTTAAGCAGTGTACTATCCAATATTCATGTGTTCGGACTAGCGGCAAAAGTCCAGATAGATAATTTATAAACGCCACTTGCTCTCCTGTGAATTCTGGTAAATTTTCTTCCTCGATTCCGCGCAGAAAATTGTAGTAAGAATAATTCTTTCTTCCTCCAATTCTGATGTTCATAAAGCGAATTATATCTGGTGCGCAATCATTGTGCCAGTAATCCATGTGCTTAGGGTAGAACTCAGCATTAATATACTGCTTGAAGTAGAAATAATCCAGCTTCAAGTAAGATATTCTATTGAAATTTTCTTGGTCTATATAATTAAGTATTTCCTCTTTACTCAACTCATCAATATTAATTTCAACACCATACTTTGCTAGATCAAGTGCTACAAAATTATCACGTACAAGAGATGCCATGAGACGTTTTTCCACAACAAAGTTTTCTGCTAGACTACTGAGAGCAAATGCGATTTGTACGCTCCTTTTATAGCTGTTACCAATGAAGTCTAATACAGTGACATATGGCTTGTTATCGTATTTGCGAAGTCCACGTCCAGGCTGTTGGATAAATACTGTTGAGGACTCCGTAGGTCGCAGGAAAAGAACCATATTAACACCTGGTATATCTACACCTTCATTAAGTATATCTACGGTAAACAAAATTTCTAGTTCAGCCTGATCACTTTGCAAATCATTGTATGCTCTTATTCGTTCGCCAATGTCATTACGACCTGTGAGGTATGCAGTGTTAAAGTATTCATTCATTGCTTCAGACATCATCCTGGCATGGTTTATACTACGACAAAAAGCTAGAGCTTTCAACTTTCCTTGGGGGCGATGTGCTTCTATTTCTTTTGCAATAAAATCACAATGCTCCTCACTAGTAAGCTGCGCAATCATTTGGCGTTCTCTTTGCGCACTCAAACCGTAGTCAACTAAAGTATCACGAATGCCATAATACTTAAATGGCACAACTAAGCTATTTATGATAGCATCACGTAAGCGCAGTTCATATGGGACGTTTTTTTCAAATAACTCAAAAACATCTTGATTGTCCATACGTTCGGGGGTAGCAGTAAGCCCTAGTAAAAATTCCGGTTCGAAATAGGAGATGATCTGCTTATATGTATCTGCTGTCGCATGGTGACACTCATCTATTATGATATAATCAAATTCGTCCTTCGCAAACAGTTCAAGGGATCTACACATAGTAATGTTTGTAGCAAAAACGAAGTCAGCATCAAATTCCTTGCTTGTACCACTAAAAATTCCATAGCTTTTACTACTTCCAAACACTTGCTGGAAGGTTTCAAGGGACTTTCGGAGTATCGATCCTTCATGCACTATATATAGAAGGCGCTTGGGGTCAAAGTTCAAGGCATCAAAAGCAGCTAGATATGTTTTGCCACTACCAGATGCTGCTATAACTAGCGCCCTACCTGTGCCAACTGCACGGTAACGGTTTAGTTCTTTCAAAGCTCGGCGTTGC
>JAAZEK010000153.1 GCA_012512335.1 Clostridiales bacterium
GGAAGAAAGCGTTTGAAGATAACAATCTAGATCCAGAATTTTATGCTTATCGACGCCGGGATAAGGACGAAGTGTTTCCCTGGGATCATATTGATACTGGAGTTACTAAAGCTTTCTTATGGATGGAATGGCAAAAAGCACTGAAAGCTGAAATTACACCAGACTGCAGGCTAAATTGTACAGGCTGTGGCATTCAGCGACTGGGGGAGGGATTGTGTCAATGAGAGTTCTATTAGAATATACCCGTGAAGAACGTGTAAAATATATATCTCATCTTGATTTGATGAGATCCATGCAGCGTGCCATTCGTCGCGCCAATATTCCTATTGACTATTCACAGGGCTTTAATCCTCATCCGATTATGGCATTTGCTTCGGCCTTATCCGTAGGGGTTACCAGTGAGCGGGAATATGCAGATATAATATTAGCAGAATCAATGTCTATTGCTGTATTGAAAGAACAACTGAATCATTCTCTGCCAAAGGGCATAAGCTTAAGAGAGGCAATTGTAATTGACGAAAAAACACCTTCTCTCATGAGTTTGTTAGAACGAGCTGACTATGAGGTAAGGGTAGATATATGGGACAGGGAGCAAGCAGGACAAGCAGAAATTGACTGGAATAAGGCTATTGAGGCCTATGAAAATGCAGATGAGATTTTGATAGAGAAGAAGGGGAAAAAACGTGTAAGCACAGTGAATCTCAAAGAGGGCGTATGGAATATTGAGGTAGATAGAGAAAATCCTTCATTAATTAAACTTGAAATGAAATTGGGAAATAAGGGGAGCGTTAAACCAGACTCTGTAATTCATTCCATATTGAAGCTATCTGAGCAGTTGCCAAATCCAGAGGCTGAAGACTTATCAGACCTAAGAGTTTCCATTCACAGAACTGGGCTTTATTTTCAGCGTAATGGAAAATGGATTACCCCACTGGCGCTAAAGGAAAATTAGGGGGCATTTAGTGAGTAAACAGATTATTATAGATGTTCACAACGAACAGATTCGGGTTGCCTTTCTTGAGGAGGGTGACCTGGCTGAAATTCATATAGAGGATAATGATCATCAAAGGGTAGTGGGCAATATTTATAGGGGCAGAGTGTCAAATGTTCTGCCAGGAATGCAAGCTGCCTTTGTTGATATTGGTTTATCAAAAAATGCCTTTCTTTATGTGGGAGATATCAACACAGATAAAAGGGTTTTCGATTTTGCGGGAAGTAAAACCAATGTAGATGAAGGTCTGCACAATCCTTCTATTAAGGACTTGCTTAAAGAAGGTCAGGAGATTACAGTACAGGTACTAAAGGAACCTATAGGTACTAAGGGAGCTAGAGTAACTACTCACATTACCCTGCCTGGTAGATATATGGTTCCTATGCCCACAGTTAACTATATCGGTGTTTCCCGAAGAATAGATAAGGAGTCAGAAAGACAGAGACTAAAGGAAATTACAGATGAGTTAAAGCCAGAGTCTATGGGTTTGATTGTTAGAACAGCAGCATTGGAAAAAGAACGCTCTGATTTTGAACCAGATGTGGAGTTCTTGGTATGGCTTTGGGATAATATACAAAGTCGTGAGAAAAAAGGTCAGGTGCCTCGTTTATTGCACAAGGACGAAAATATTATCTTTAGAACACTGCGAGATCTGTTTACTAAGGATGTGGATAAGCTCATTATAAATAGCCAGGAGTATTATGATAAGATCCTGGATTGGACTAAATACACTTCTTCTGCATTAAAAAACCGTGTAGAGTATGTTACACCCGATAAAAATATATTTGAAATGTATGGTATCGAAGACAAAATTGAGAAGGCTATTCAGAAGAAAGTGTGGTTGAAAAATGGTGGCCATATCATCATCGAACCTACAGAAGCTTTAACAGTAATCGATGTGAATACTGGAAGATATATCGGTGGTAAGAATCTAGCTCAGACTGTCCTAAATACTAATTTAGAGGCAGCAGAGGAAGTCGCCAGACAAATTCGTTTAAGAGATATCGGTGGCATTATAGTCATAGATTTCATTGATATGGAATCCGATGAAGATCGTAAAAAAGTAGTAGAAGTGCTTAATAAGGCACTGAAAAGAGATCGAACTAAGACCAATGTATTAGGGTTTACAGGATTAGGTCTGGTGGAGATGACCCGAAAAAAAGTGCGTAACCGCTTAACATATTCTTTACTAAAACCATGTCCTTATTGCAGTGGCACTGGTAAAGTATACTCCGAAAGCATGGTTTTGGCTAAGCTGGAAAAGGAGCTGGAGCGAATGACCCAGGGCAACAGTCTTTACGGTGTTCTGGTGGAAGTACATCCAGCAGTCGCAAAGCTGTGGATGGAGGAAGACGGCCGAGGCTTGGAAATCCTAGAAGGTGCCCTAGAGAGTAGAATCCTATTACGAATAAACAGTAGCTTACATGTGGAGGATGCCAATCTTATGCCTTTACAGAGTCAAAGTGAAGCACAGGAGGTATTGCATTCCCAAGAGGAAGTTGTGTACACTACGAGGTTTGATTTTAGTATCCA
>JAAZEK010000154.1 GCA_012512335.1 Clostridiales bacterium
AGATATACCATCCTCCAACCAGACTTCAACTAGCTTACCATCATAATGCTCATCAACTGATACAAAACCTATCTTTATTCCCTTTGTTTCATATATTCCGTATACATCATCACACGCATATGCAATATCAGCATCTGATAAGAGCTTAACAGTATCATCGTAACCTGATTGTCCAAAATCATAGGTATGATTGTTAGCAAATGACACAGCCTCAATAGAGCCTTCAGTTAGAATATTCACATACTCAGGCTTTCCCCTATGAGAGTACAACTTTATCTGCCTATCCTTGGAGTTAGTAAGAGGACCTTCCAGATTTGCTATTGTAAAATCATCCTTTGACAATATGTCATATACATTTTTGAAAAAGTAAGATTTGCCTTTTCTGTCGTAGACCTCATCAAAGGAGTTTTTATATGACATTTTATAGTTAGTGCCAAGGGTACAATCACCTACGGCTGAAATGGTAATACTTATGACTTCTGGTTCTTTGGCTGTATTATTTTGATTAGCTCCAACTATGTCTTCACTTGATACTGTTCCTAGATTATCTGTGCTCTTTATATTATTACTATTTGTAGCGTTATAAGTAGTTTCCTTAACATTATTATCGCCTGTACCTGTAGTAGTAGTAGTAGTAGTTACACTTCCAGTATCAACTGGAGAATTTGTGATACTTTTGTTGATAGGAGGATCTATCTCTCCACCTGGAACGCAACTGGTTAACACACCAATTGTTATTAGGAAAACAATAAGCATGAATGCTATTAACCTAAGCCTTGTCTCTTTGCCTATTTTCACATAGATCCTCCTTTCGTATCCATCGCATCTGTTTTAAAGGATGATAGAAGCATATATTTGAACCTTTTTCAGTATTACAAACTAAATTATTAATCTACTATATTTTCAATATAGCCTATTTCCTCAACTTCCACTCGCACTACATCACACTTTTTCGGGTACTTAGGAGGTACAAAGCCCTTCCCTACTCCAGATGGTGTTCCTGTAGCCAGAATATCCCCAGGTTCTAATGTCATACCTCGAGATAAGATGCTAATCAGCGTCGGAATATCAAAAATCATATGGCGAGTATTAGATTCTTGCCTGACTTCTCCATTAACCTTGCATGAAATGTTAAGCTCAAAAGGTTCTGGTATCTCATCTTTGGTTACTATCCATGGCCCCATAGGACAAAATCCATCCAAGCTCTTACCCTTTAACCATTGTAGATGATTTGTTTGCAGATCCCTAGCAGTTACATCATTTAGAACAGTATATCCAAACACATAATCCATAGCGTCTTCTACAGGAATGTTTACACCCTTTTTCCCAATGACTACTGCTAGCTCAGCCTCATAATCCAATTGGCTTGTAATTCCTTCATGAGATGGGATTTTGTCGAATGCTCCAGTTACAGTATTGGTAGCCTTGCTAAAAAATGCTGGATGCTCCATAGGGTTTTGATCTGTGTTATCTTGCTTAGCTATTTCGATAATATGTTCAAGATAATTTTTCCCTACACAAAATATATTTCTAGAAGGTTTGGGAATAGGTGCTAATAGCTTCACTTGATCCATACTTATACCTTGCTCTGGATAGCTGTCAAGCTTAATCCTGCTATCTTCTTGTATAAACTCTAGCAATGTTCCATGAGCATTTTCACCGAATATCTTATTAGCCGTATAAATCACTCTCTCATCTGGGTTAGCTACACCCCAACCCTGCTTGCCTTTGTACTCATAACTTATAAAAAACATAAACAGACTCCTTCTCTCTATTATAAGGAAATATTACCATACTTTGTTTAGAAATGAAAGTGGATATGAGCTTCCATTGTTTTCACACTTTAGTCGTACAGGAATATTATAAATTATAAATCACATATTTTTTAGGAGGGATATTATGAGCATTAGAAAAGGCATAGTCCTTTTTCTGGTCCTTGCACTAGTTGTAGCTTTAGCGTTAACAGGATGCACGCCCGAAAAGAAAAGTTCCAAAGTACGTCTTTGGGAAGTAACCCACTCCATATTCTATGCACCCCAATATGCAGCCATATATGAAGGCTATTTTGAAGAGGCGGCATCGATGTTGACCTGTATAATGGTGGTGGCGCAGATAAGGTTATGACTGCAGTAATAGCCGGTCAAGCCGATATTGGTTTTATGGGTCCAGAAGCTGCTATATATGTCTATAATGAAGGCAGAGAAGATCACCCTGTTGTATTTGCACAGTTGACACAAAAGGATGGCTCTTTCCTGGTAGGTAGAGAACCAGAGCCTGATTTTGAATGGGAGAGCTTAAAAGGAACTACTATAATTGGTGGACGAAAAGGCGGAATGCCTGCTATGGCTTTGGAATATGTTCTGCGTAACCATGGTCTGGTTCCTAATGAGGACCTTGAGTTTCTTACTAACATACAATTTGACCTTATGGCTGGTGCCTTCACCGGAGGTACTGGTGACTATGTGGCTTTGTTTGAACCAGTAGGTTCTGCATTAGAGCTTGAAGAAAGTGGCTATATAGTTGCTTCAATTGGAGCTTCAGCAGGTAATATTCCATATACCGCATATGCTGCTAACAAAAGCTTCATTGAAAAGAATGAGGACTTGATTTTGCGATTTACTAGAGCAATTTATAAAGGCCAACAGTTTGTCAGCGAAAATACACCTGAAAAAGTTGCAGAAACCATCAAGCCTGCATTCCCTGACAGCGATTTAGAATTGTTGACCAAGGTTATTAAGCGCTTTAAGGATCAGGATACCTGGCCCCAAAACCCACTTATGTCAGAGGAATCCTTTGAGCGTCTTCAGGACATTATTGAAACAGCAGGAGAACTGGATCAACGGGCTAATTATGAGGACGTAATTAATAACACATTTGCCCAGAAGGTAATTGATCAATAAAATTTACTAGAGTATATGAATGATTCTACTGCAAATTGTCCTTGGATTGTCATTCAGAGGAGCCTGCGACGAAGAATCTTGAAAGTAGAGAAAATGAATTCTTGCAGTAGAATCCTGACTACAAGTAACAATAAAAATTGGCAGGCGACTATTCAAGAAATTGAGTAATCTACCTGCCATTTATTTTATATCTTTAATTGGTCAAGCCCTCTAACTTATACAAACTAAATCCTTTGTATTATCCTTCTAATAAATTCTTTTATGATTTTTGCGAAAGCCTATATATTTTTCCATTGAAATCCACTACATACATCTCATTATTCTGATCAAGTCCAAAAGACGAAATCATCAAATCTGTTTCCAGAAGTAGTCTATTATCAGCACTTAGGTCCTCATCAAGCCATAGTGCCCATATCATGCCTGTTACAAAATCCCCATATACATATGCACCTCTAAGCCCAGGGATTTCATCACCATAATATACAAAGCCTCCAGTGATTGACTTCCCTATGGGATGCTCATATTCCCAGACAGGCAAAACCAAGTCTTCTTGATTTACCCCTACTTGACTGGAATAAATCTGGCTGCCCTCCATTATGTTCCAACCGTAATTTTCGCCTTTTTTTATTATATTGATTTCCTCTATCTTGTTCTGACCTACATCTGCTGCCCACAGCCAGTTCCGATGATAGTCAAAGCTAAATTTCCATGGGTTTCTCAGTCCATAAGCATATATTTCCTCTCTAAAACCTTGATCATTCCCAACAAATGGATTGTCAGCAGGAATTCCATATAATGCGCCTTGCTTGGGATTATCAACATCAATTCGAAGAATCTTGCCTAGTAAATTACTTCGGTTTTGTGAGTTGTTCTGAGGATCTCCCCCGGATCCACCGTCTCCAGTTGCGATATAGAGGTGACCATCTTTACCAAACTCTATCCGTCCTCCATTATGGTTATTGTATGGCTGTGAAAAAGTAAGAAGGACTTCCTCACTATCTGCCAAGCCCATATCAGGATCGTTCTGTTCGACTTTGTATCGTGCAATAACAGTACCTTCCCTATCTGTATAGTTTACAAAGAAGTAACCATTTCTAGTATAATCAGGATGAAATGCTAAGCCTAGCAAGCCTTTTTCAGACGCACGATTATCAACTTTAGCAGTCAAATCCAGAAACACCTTAGCCTCATCAGCCTCAGGATTATTTGAAAATACCAAGATTCGTCCATCCTTTTCTACAACAAAAATGCGGTCACTGTCATCTACTGCATGCACAAATTCTAAAGGGGAATTAAAAGATAACAAAGGATATGCTTCTGTAAGAACAATTTTCACTTCCCTTGAATAATCTTCACCAAAGGGTTCTTCGCTTTCCGTTGGAGCTTCTGTTCCAATAGGTTCAACTGTTGGTGAAAATAAGACTGATGGCTTGGCACTAGCTGGTTTAGAATCAGGTTGTTCAGAATAAGGCTGTTCGGTGTCAGACCCTTCCTGACTCGGAATAGTCGAGGGCTCTAAGTCCTGGGAAGGCTCTAGTGCCTGGCAGCCAACCACGAAAACAATAAGTAGCAATATTAAGATTGGGAACACTAGCTTCTTTACTGACTTTATTGTAGCTTTCCTTATTACTTTGCTCATATAATCAGTCCTTAATTTTAAAAATTGAAATATTCAATATCTGATTTAGCATCTAGTTGTTTTGTAATCATTAGGAATAAATCAGCAATTCCTAATGTATGCTAAGCTCTAGATAAATATTGATAATGATACTCAATTAGTAAACCAATAGACTTTACTACAAACAGAAATTGATCTAAAGTTCAGGGATACGATAGGATGTAAAGGAAGTACCCAAACAAACATAAAAAGAAAAGAAACGCATCTTTTCCTACGTTTCTTCTCCAAATAAAATATATATATTCTCTTACTAGCCATCTAGCTAGCATGCCTTATATTACACATATCTTGAACTAAAAGCTATCCAGATTATAAATCTCACCAGCAGCTTCCACCGCCATTCTATCCGTAAATTGCTTAACAAAGGCAATTTTCTCCCGACAAATTTTCTTAGATATCTCAAAGTTAAGATATCCGCTAATTCGCTGGGCATGACCGTCAAACTTTTCCTGATAGAACTTTACCGATTCCTCTATAGGAGCATCAGTATTAGCATAATATTGAAAATTTGTCCAAAGCTCCAAAGTTCCAAACTGCTCCAGTATATCCGCATCCTGTAAAACCATTTCCCGCTTTGTCATCTGCTTGTCAGGCTTGGTTTTCAGGTGACTACGAATAAGATCGCAAATTTCTACCAATTCATCAGGCTCACTATAATCCTTCAGGAGTTCTTCTACTATGATAGCTCCGTAACGGCTATGGGGCTCTATTCCTTTGGCTATATCATGAAAGTAAGCGGCGACGGTTAGTATATCATCTTTGTCTTCTACATCTGGGATGATTAACTTTCTTAGTGTTACAGCGAGCTTAGCCACCCTCTGCCCATGATAATAGATAAAACCTCTTTCTCTTTCAGGATGCGCTTTTCGATTTCCAAGATG
This sequence comes from Clostridiales bacterium, assembly GCA_012512335.1. GTDB lineage: Bacteria > Bacillota > Clostridia > Caldicoprobacterales > DTU083 > UBA5454. Next base: position 5,460 of record JAAZEK010000154.1, read on the forward strand.
CTTGAATGCCAAAGCCTTTAATTCCTGCAAGTCCACAGAATCCCTCCTGATCTGCAAAACAGATAACTACTTAGTTTTCTTATCTTATGATTTAACTTTAAATTTCTTTTTTTGTAGTGTTACCCACAGAGGTCCAGCGATGCAAATTGTAGTATAACATCCGCTTATTACGCCAATAGTCATGGGAAGGGCGAAGCTCTGAACAGATTCAATACCGTTAATAGCTGCTATAACAAAAATCAAGCTGACACTTATAAATACTGCTAAGTTTGTATTGATGGAACGTCCCATGGTCTGTGAAATGGAAAGGTTGGTGACCGTTTCCAGCTTTTCCTTTGGATACATTTTTACATTTTCACGAATTCGGTCATAGATTACAATAGTGTCATTAATGGAGTAACCTATTATCGTCAAAACTACGGCGATAAAGGAATCACCAATAGGAAGCTTAAATAAAACATAAGCTGTATACACAACTGTTAGGTCTAGCAGTAATGCAATTATGGCTGTTATACCTGCTGACAGACCACCTATTTTTCGGAAACGGAATCCTACATAAATTAGTACAGAGATACCAGCTAATAACATGGCCTTTATACCATTAGTAAGGAACATTTTTCCAAAGAATGGTTCTACCATGGATGATTCGGAAAGCTGCAGGTCAGCATCTGGAAACTCTGCCTTCAGAGCCTCGTCCATAGCCTCCTGTTCCTTAACATCAAGTCCATAGTCACCAGATATATTGATAACCAAGCGTTTTTGATCAGTATTCAAATCAGTTGTAGTCTGAGCACTTACAACGCGGTTAATGATATCCGATGAGATATCAGCTGCTCTATCAGGATCTATTTCTCCTGAGTAGTTATACTTAAGCAAGGAACCGCCTTTAAATTGAATATCCAGCTGTGCTCCAAATCCCGGGACAAAAGTCATGATAATTCCAACTAGTATCACTGCAAGAGAAACTGAAATAAAGATTTTACGCTTGCTGTAGAAGTCTCTGAATTTCTCCATAGTCACTCTCTTAGACAAACAGGTATAGAGTCTAGGCTTCTTTAAGAAGTTAAATTGGCTTAGTGAACTTATCATCAGTCTGGATGCTGTTACGCCTGCTACAAAGTTGAAGAAAATACCTGTTAACAATGTGTATGCAAAAGATAGCAAGGAGCCTGAGCCCAGTGCCATTAGGATTACACCAACAATTAATACAGTAACATTACCATCAAAAACGGAGCTAAATGCATTCTTAAACCCGAGTGTAATAGCATAGCCCAAGCTCTTACCAGACTTAATTTCTTCACTGATTCGCTCAGATATTATGATATTAGCATCAACACCCATACCAATTGACAATATAACACCTGCAATACCTGTTAAGGTTAAGGTAATCTGCGGCACAGAAAGAGCAAGCAGCTGACCTGAAATCTGAATAAGCAGAGAAATACTGGCTACAAATCCTGGAAGGCGATAATACACAATTAAAAGAATGCAAATAACCACAAAGGCTATAATACC
>JAAZEK010000155.1 GCA_012512335.1 Clostridiales bacterium
CATATTCGTTGGAAATGGGCAGTAATGGCTCTGGGAGAAACTCCTCACAAACCCCATACCACCATGGAGGTGCAATATATCTAACTACCCTTGGAGAGCGGTCAGACAAACTAAATGAAAATCTTACGGTTCTAGACATACCCCTGGGAATGACTTTATCTTCTGCTCTGAATACAAACTCATCATCTAATATTGCCTTTGATGCAGCCCCGCCATATAACTCCGCACCCTTATAGGGCTGCCATACTAAAAAATCATCATGGTATTCAAAGCTAGCTGGATCTTTTTCTGTAGCTAAATGGCGAGCATCAGATATGTCAAATTCGATGTCACCCATGTTAATCAGGTCTTTGTCACCTGTCCACTTGCCTAAGATGCTGTTATCGGTATCTCGTTCATCAAATATACGAAATCCTATAACTGGTACAGCATCCTTTAGATCCAAACCATCATCAAAGAATTTACTGTTAATATGATGAGCAAAAACCTCACAAACACCATTGGAATGTAGCCTTGCATATATATGTCCATTTAACCAATTGTGCCGATGCAAAAGAGGATTTTCATAGCCAATGCTTTTTGTATCTGTTGAATCGTACTTTATAAGAGGTATAGCACCACCAATCTCTACCTCTTTACAATTAGCATGGTCTTCCAAAGTAATAAGTTTGCAGGCCTCCCACCAATGAACTGTATCTTTGGTTTTAAGTCCCATTAGTAAGCCTATTTTCTTATCACCCCAGGATATGACTGCCATGTGTCTCTCCCATGCAAAACCAGGGTCTTGACATTCTTCAATTAGCTCCATATTTATGTTTGGAGTTTGGTAGCCACTTGTTGGATTTTCAGAGTTTTTTTCTAGCTCTTTCCCTGCCTCTACAAGTCCTATTTTGTCAGGTGCTGAATTGTTACCATCGGCAAATAATAATAGTCTTCTTGGATTATCTGTTTCATTTCCTATCCAATTGCCCAATTCCTTGATGTAAGTACTTACACCCTGCTGGTTTTCATTAATTGAAAGCTCCAGCTCTTTAGGAAATTCTGCTGGTAAAGGGAAAGAGGAAATCCAGAGGCCGGCTTTTTCCGTTTCCGAATTTCCTAGTTTGCTTAGTGTTATCTTGTCCATGTACTTAGAATACTTCATTTTCATTTATATTCTCCTCAACCTAAGTAATATTGCTTTGTTAAACATCGCAGATGACATGATTACCCATGGCCTCAGTTAAGACCATGGGTATCAGTTTTTTGCATTCTAGGTTTATAACTACATATCACCCATCAATTCCTTAATGGGTATTGATCTTCCTTCTTCCATAGATCTATTGGCTGCAATACCAATCATTATGGAATTCGCTCCCTGCTTTGAGCCTGCGATAAAGCCTAAGGGATCCTCGGTGTAACCACGGAACAGCATATTACGTATTCTTTCGTCTCCACCACCGTGTGATCCGGTTGCCTTAGGAATTTTAATACTAAGCTCTTCTTCTTTTCGGTTATATATTTTGACATTCTGAATGGTCTCACCTTTAAAAGGACCAACTCCGCCGCTAAGGTTTTCAGCTTGTAATCTTCCTTCAGTTCCATTAATAACCATGCGATATCCTTCAAAGGGAGAATGAGCGGTTAGCGAATAGCTCATGACTGCTCCGCCTGAATACTTAACGCTTACACTGGCTGAATCCTCTATGTCGATTTCTTCACTGAAAATGCAGCTGTCTCGATAGTAACCGTCAACATCTTCGCAATCCAAATACATTTTTTTCACACGCTCATCACTGCTAATATCAAAGTAATACTCACAAGTATCTTTATATTTACAGGTTAGGCATCTGGTACCTCGTTCTTCACGAGTTGGACCATAAACCCTAAGAGAACCAAAAGCATTTACATGAACTGGCTCTTCACCTATAATCCAATTTACCAGATCAAAGTGATGAGTAGATTTATGAATTAGCAAACCACCTGAGTTTTCTTTTCTTCTATGCCATCTACGGAAGTAATCTGCACCATGACTTGTATCTAGGAACCATTCAAAATGAATGCTGAGTACTTCACCAACTGCTCCTTCCTGAACAAGCTCACGTATTCTTGTTGAAAAGGGTGCGAATCTTAGATTAAAGGTTACGATTACCTTTTTACCACTGCGTTTCTCCGCCTCGAAAATCTCCTTGCATTGGGGAGTGTCAATAGTCATAGGCTTTTCTACTATTACATCACAGCCTGCATCTAAAGCCTTTACTATATATTCATGATGAGTGCTATCCATTGTGGTAATGATAACTGTATCAGGCTTAGTATCCTGTATCATCTCATCAAAATCTCTATAAACTGGTATATCCCCACCAGCTTCTTTTGAAAGCAATTCACTTCTCTTATAGTTGCTATCAAATACTCCAACTAATTTGGCCACATCGGCATAATCCCTGACTAGAGGAATGGCATACATATAGATTCCACGACCGCCTGCCCCTGCAATTACATATTTATCCATGATAAGCCTCCATTTTTTAATTTTTACTTACTTTAGTAAGTTATACTATCTTGTCATTCCGAAGTAATGAGGATTCTTTCTTATTATTTAGCTGGATAGTTAGCCCAGAGAGAGGCTGAATCCCGATCGAGATATAAGGAAAAATTAGGATGAGTTTTCATTATTGTAGCAGGAATCAGATTTGTAACATCATTTTCCATGGTATCCTTTACAGCGTTAGCTTTTACTGCAAAAGGAACACAGGATACAATTACCTTACTCTGCATAATTTGATATACTGTCATAGAAATTGCCTGCTCTGGAACATCTGCTACTGATGGGAACCAACCTTCACCAACCTGTTGTCCTCTACATTTCTCATCAAGAGTTACAACCCTGAAGGCTTCCTTTGTATCAAAGTCA
>JAAZEK010000020.1 GCA_012512335.1 Clostridiales bacterium
CATCATCTACTAGCATATTGATGCCTTTTAATGCTGTTGCTGGATTGATTTTGTACAATACAGACAGCTCAGTTGTGGAAGGTATTTGAGTTTCTTCCTCAAAGGCTTCATTTAAAATCGCATCTTCCAGGCCTTCAGCTAGTTGAATGAAGATGGGTTTTTCATTATTGAACTGGATTAGCATGAGACTCCTCCTTTCATTTGCTACTCACTTTGTTTCTATCTTTTACTATAATTTTAGCTCATCAACCACCTAGTACAGTTAAACGCTTAAGTGGTTAATTACTTGTGTAACTAACTATAACACGTCAGATTTGTAATGTCAATTACAAAAAAATATTTATTATTTTACAGGTGTAGAATTTTCAGCTGAGATGAGCTCTAGATTGAAAGTAAGCATGATTTTTGTGGTTATGGGTTTTACAATATGCAAACAATTGGTATAATGTAAGGGTACGAGATTTCAGATAGGAGAAAGGATGGTGACGGACTTGGACTCTAGTCCTGTGCCTGAACGGACAAGACAATTAAAAAAATATGAAAGAAGAGCCCAAGTTGCCGTTGTAGACAGCTGAAGCTCTTCTTGAGGAGGGCTTAATAAAGATGGACAACTTAATCAATTTCATTGAAACCGCAATCCAAGAGGGAAAGTTTGCAAAGGTTCGAGAGGAAATCATTCAGCTTAACGTGGTTGATATTGCTCAGCTGCTAGATGATTTAGACGAGGAAAAGACTTTAGTCATCTTTCGTCTATTACCCAAGGAGATTTCTGTGGAAATATTTTCATATATTTCTACGGAACAACAGCAATTCATTATTGAATCTATCACCGATAAGGAAATCAAACATATTTTAGATAATCTCTTTATGGATGATACAGTAGATATTCTGGAGGAATTGCCAGCTAATGTAGTAAAGAAGGTTCTTAAGAATGCCAGTGAGGATAAAAGAAAACTGATCAATCAGTTTTTACAGTATCCTGATGATTCTGCTGGTAGTTTGATGACCATTGAATATGTGGATCTTAAGAAGGAAATGACAGTAAAGCAAGCCATAGAACGTATTCAGAAAACTGGAGTAGATAAGGAAACTATTGACATTTGTTATGTGATGAACAATTATCGAAAGCTAGAAGGAATTATTCACCTTCGTACCTTGATATTAAGTGACAGCAATATCATAGTTGCTGATATTATGGATACTAATTTCATCTCCTGCGATACCCATATGGATCAGGAGGAAGTCGGTAATCTATTCAGAAAGTATGGTCTTCTTGCCATGCCAGTGGTAGATAAGGAAAACAGGCTGGTAGGTATCATTACTTTTGATGATATCATTGATATAATAGAACAGGAAAATACAGAAGACTTCCAGGTTATGGCGGCTATGGAACCATCAGAAACAGAATATTTGAAAACCGATGTAAAGACTCTAGCTAAGAATCGAGTTGTATGGTTGTTGATTCTGATGATTTCGGCTACTTTTACAGGAGGTATCATAAAAAAATATGAGAGTATACTTGCATCCGTTGTAATCTTAGCATCCTATATCCCTATGCTGATGGATTCCGCAGGGAATGCAGGTTCCCAATCTTCCACTATGATTATTCGTGGGCTGGCATTGGGTGATATCCAATTAAGGGATTTGTCTAAAGTAATTTGGAAGGAGTTTCGTATTGGTATAATCATTGGTATCACCATGGCTTTAGTTAATACTGCACGAATTTACATTTTGGATGGTGTAGGCATTTGGGTGGGATTGACTGTTAGCATAAGCTTATTTATTACCATTGTATTGGCCAAAGTCGTAGGTGGTTCTCTACCTATGATAGCTAAGAAGCTACGCCTTGATCCTGCAATTATGGCTGGTCCTATGATTACAACTATTGTCGATGCCGTTGCATTGCTGGTATATTTTCGACTGGCAACTTTCATATTGGGATTATAGGGGAAATAGTCTAAAATTTTATCAAAAAGATTATTTACAAAGGTAGGATGATTAGCACGTTGTAAAATCTCCAGAATATGATGTTATTAGATATGTTAATGTATATATAAGAAGATATTCATTAACATATCTTAAATCATTGAAAGGGAGATTGAGGCTATGTCTTATTTTCGCTATAATCAGAAAAATATAGAAATCATTAATGCTGGTGCAAAAAAGGCTGAAGTAGATGCCAAGTCACACGTTAAGGTTGACTGTGTAGACGTAGAAAATTTGGACTCAGATAGCTGTGTAAATACACCTGTTGCCATTGGTGCTCTTGGTAGTGGTGCTGTGGCTAACTTACCAGTGGTATTGGCACAATTGACTGTCCAGGCGCATGTTAATTCTGTTATCACTTTACCAGAATTTGCCTATGATATAAAACGTATTCGCAAAAACCTGAAAATCACCCAATGTCTACTGATACAAGATACCAATATCTTGTTCTTGAAGGGCTTTATTCGTAAAAATATCGAATATTCCACTCGAGATTCATCTAACGCAGAAGGCTTTTGTGGAGACATTAAGCATGTTACCGTTGATGTTCCCTTCAACTGCACTACACCTGTAAGCTTCAATGGTATTGCGCCTGTGCAACCTGTAGCTGGAACTTCTACAGAATTTGCATATCAGAAGAGAGAGGAAATCTATCATCCTGACTTCTCCGAAAAAGATGAACTACAATCTGCAGATTTAAGAGAGCACAATCAAATTTCCACTGAATACTTTAATGAGTTACCATTCTGTGATTTAGTCAGCGCTCGTATAGTGGAATTTGATGAACAACTCATGCCAGAGCATCCTAGAGAATATGTTACTCCTTTTGAAGAGAAAAGGTTCCGCAGAATAGAAGAGAAAATGGTAGTATTTATCACTCTTAGACTTCTGCAAAAACGATTGGTTGCAGTTCCTGCTATAGCAGGTGTTAGCGATCGTTGCCCTGACGTTAAGTAATTAAATTTAGCTGGAGTTAACGCGCCACACTTATAGAAGTGGGCGTCATGATGTAGTATAAAAAGCTGGTATAGGACCATATTGTGGCCTATCCAGCCTACCTAAAAACTTGTTCCAAGAAAATCTTCCTTGTCCCCTTTCCTGGAATTCATAAATAGATGAACAAACATCAGCATATAGATGACAAGAGGGAAGGGAAAAAAGCAAGGATGTGTTTAAGTGAAAATCTTATCTAAAAGTAAAAGTAAAAGTAAAAGTATAAACAAAATTCTATTAGCAATTATAGTGATCGGAATAATTGTTGCGCTGTTGTTAACTATTACTGGTGTATTTGGGCTAAAATCTCCTTTGGATGGCTCTCTTAAGCTTGTACAGGCAAGCAAAGGCTTAAATGAATATGAGATAATGGTTGATTTTGACCCATATGATAAAACCTTGACCTGTCATCAAAAGACTCTATATAAAAATAGGACCGAGGATCCATTAACACATCTCTATTTTCATTTATATCCAAATGCCTTTCAATATGAAGATAAGGCTGTTTTTGAGAAATCAGATATGAATAGGGCTTATCCTAATGGATTCTCTCCTGGGCTCTTAGCTTTGGACAGCGTTCGGATTAATGGGGAAGAGGCCGAATTTGTTCTAGGCGGATATAGCGAAGATATTTTGATGCTACTCTTGGAAGGTGGTCTTGCTCCAGACGAAGAGCTTAGCATTGAAATGGAATATTCGGTTCTCTTGCCTGATTCCATGGGTCGCTTTGGCTACGGAGAGAACATGTACAAAGCTGTCAATTGGTATCCTATTGCTTGTGTTTATGATGAAAATGGTTGGAATTTAGATCCTTACTATGCTATAGGTGATCCTTTTTACAGCGATGTAGCAAATTATAGTGTAACGGTTAAGGCTCCAGCAGATTATAAGCTTGCAACTAGCGGTAAAGTGAAGAATAAGAAAAAGGAAGGGGAAGAAATTATTTGGCGGATTGAGGCTCCTGCAGTTCGGGATTTTGCTTGGCTGGCAAGTAACATTTTTGAAACTGCATCAGAAAAGGTTGGAAAAACACTAGTTACTTCTTATTACTATACATCATCGGATGCTGGCGAGAAGGCACTTGATTACGCTGCTAAATCTTTAGCCTATTTCAATGAAGTATTTGGAGAATATCCGTACCCTGAGTTTGCTGTAGTGGAGTCCGATTTTTACATAGGTGGCATGGAGTATCCTAATCTAATTATGCTAGACCATGACCTTTATCAAAACCGTAATGTCGATTATTTGGAGCTAGTAACAGTTCATGAAACAGCCCATCAATGGTGGTA
>JAAZEK010000156.1 GCA_012512335.1 Clostridiales bacterium
AGTATAATCATCTTTTTCAATCGAATCCACTATGCTAATATCACCTTTATAATTAGGTTTTACAATAGAGAAATAGTGAAGTTGATTGGAAAGAAAAACAAAGCCTCCAAACACGATGATAACAAACAGTAACCTTTTGAAAAACTTCATATAAAACAACCCTTTCCAGCTTGATAAGTTAATTTTATCAACTGCAGGAAAAGGTTGCTATAATATTACCTGACGAAATTCTTACGAAATACTTAAGGTTAGAAATATTTCCCCATTTGTACTGAAATCTTACAACAACAGAATATTCTATAGATATTTCCTATACTTCAGGTGTTGGTTCTGTTGTTGGTGATTCTGTCGGTGCAGCCGTTGGAGTTTCTGTTGGTGACTCTGTTGGGCTTGTACTAGGTGTCGCTGTCGGGGCTGCCGTTGGAGTTGGACTAGGCGTCGGTGTCGGACTCGGCGATGGTGTCGGACTCGGTGTTGGTGTTGGTGTTGGTGTTGGACTAGGCGACGGTGTCGGACTCGTTGATGGTGATGGCGTCACTGATGGTGATGGCGACACTGATGATGACGGTGACGGCGTTGGATCTGGTTCAAGAATAGCCACCTCTACTTTAGTAGAAATATCCTTATATTTAGCAGTCAACACAGCACTACCTGAAGCTACAGCCAGCAATGTGTTACCATTGATTTGTGCAATTCCATTGTTATTGAATGACCAGCTAATGTTTTTCGTTTCATCTTTTTCGGTATTATCAGTGAATGTAACTAGACCTTGGATTTGCATAGAATCTCCTACTTTGAGTTCTATCTTTTCTATAGTATCAATAGAAGCAATTCGCATGGTAAGCGGTAAAGCAGAGCCAATAGAAGCTGCTTTTATTCTCTTTGCATACTCCACATCTTTTTTCTTCTGAACGATTTTTACGGTTGTACCAGCCTCCGCATTATTATAAATCCATTTGGCATCATGTGCCATTAAACGTATGCAACCTGCAGATGCTGGAGTACCTAGCGCATTGAAGGTGGATTGCCTTAAAGTTGACTCATTAGCTGCATCGTATAGAATAGAATGAAAAAGATAGCCTTTATAAATCCTTGACATGTATTGTGCCCATGTTCCATATTTATGGAAGTAATACCATCTAGCCCTATCTCTGGCGGCACCTGGCATTGTATACGTCTTAAGAGGCGTTGGTGTAGATGCCTTTCCAGTAGAGCAAATCATCTGTCGCACTACTTTAGTATATTTCCCATCAGAATCCTGTCCATAGGCAGTTACCACCTGGTTGGTTACATCCACCTCCAACATATATTTTAGTGATGGTTTTTTGGTAGGCGAAATAGTTGGAGTAGAAGTAGGCTGCAAGGTCTCTTTTGGTTTTGATGTTTTATCCGGCTCTCTCGTCTTCGCTGGCTCTGGTGTATCTTCCAGTTCTGGTGTTACCTCTGGTTCAGGTGTCACCTCTGGCTCTGGTGTAATCTCAGGGGTTTCCTCGGGAACGAAAACATCTACTTCAGACAAATCTTCTAGACTAGCACTAGGCTCTGATTTTGTTGTACCATCCGGTTCCAAATCATCCTGAGTTACATCATCTGGTAACTCTCGTCCATCAACAGCGCTACCTATGTTGCATGAGGACAAAACCATGACCATAACCATCAACAATGCTAAGAACATATAAGTTTTTCGATACATAATACCCTCCTGCATTTCTCTATATATTTATTTTGAATAAAGACAAGCATAACTATGAAATATGCAGTACAGAAATCACTTACTCTGTGTTAAATTAATTATATCTTATGTTAGCATAAGTTTCCAGTAGTTTAGACTTTAAAATGTACAGAAACATACTTCGACTTTTTTGATTATAAGAATTTGTTGTTTTTTAAATAAAACAAACGTATTATATAGGTATATATTTTAAGTATATGCGTCTCTAAGTAACAATGCTTTATACTATGATATTAGTGATGCTAAATGCTTAATAAATGACAAGATTGGAGAGCTGAATTTTATGAGAATGAAAAGAATTGATGAAATTGATAGTAATCTCAAAGTACAAACCAACATCGAGGAGACAGATATTCGTTTCCTAGATGTGAGACAGGAACCTTTTAAAGTATACGGGCTTTACGATTATAAAAATGAGTCAGTTTTCAAGCGACTTCCAGATGAAGTTGCTGAAGCTACCAGTGAAGGCGTAGCTTATCTAAGTTTAAATACCACAGGCGGAAGGGTACGATTTTCTACAGATTCCAAATACATAGCTATAAAATCAATAATGCCTCATGTAAATCCTATGTCTCACATGCCATTATGTGGCAGTGCAGGCTTTGACATGTTTGTTGATGAAGGCTCAAGTAGCAGATATCATGCTACCTTTATGCCACCAGTAGATATGAAAGATGGTTATGAGTCGATTATACGCTTTACCGAACCAGGAGAAAGAAATATAACCATTAACTTTCCCTTATATAACTGTGTTAATTCCTTATATATTGGTTTACAAGAATCAGCAAGCGTAGGCAGTGGTGCAGAATATGCATACAAAAAGCCAATCTTATATTATGGATCGTCCATTACCCAGGGAGGATGCGCATCCAGACCAGGGAATAGTTATCAAGCCATAATTTCTAGACGATACAACTGTGATCATATCAATTTTGGGTTTTCAGGAAGTGGGAGAGGTGAAGATGTCATTGTAGATTACATGTCCGATTTAGATATAAGTGTATTTGTATGTGATTATGACCATAATGCACCTAATGTAGAACATCTGGCAGCAACACATGAAAAGCTATATAAAAAGTTTCGTTCAAAATCTCCCCTGCTTCCCATAGTGCTTGTTTCTATGCCGGATTTTGATGTAAACCCAGCTGATAGTATAAAGAGAAGAGATATCATATATAGCACCTTTATGAACGCTATCAGAAATGGAGATAAAAATGTATATTATATTGATGGAGAAAGCCTTTTCATGGGCGAATACAGGGATTGTTGCACAGTGGATGGTGCCCATCCTAATGATATTGGTTTCCTTCGTATGGCTGACAAAATAGGACATACTGTTGGACAAATCTTAGCTAAATCATCGAAGGATGGTGACAGATAGTACTAATTCATGATTCTACTGCGAGAACTCATTTATGAATGATCTGATTCATTCTGAACATAGTGAAGAATCTGAGGTTTAATCTAAGGATATTTGCAGTGGAATTATTCATATATCTATAGTAATTAAAAAAAGACATACCTACAATAACGATAGGTATGTCTCTTATTTTGGCACTCCCAAGGGGACTCGAACCCCTGATACCGCCGTGAGAGGGCGGTGTCTTAACC
>JAAZEK010000157.1 GCA_012512335.1 Clostridiales bacterium
AGGTCTGATGGCTCTCATGAGAAAACAACTGGCACGGTGATTTTCAGAACAATATCTACTCCTGAAATTAAAGCTCTCGGCAACGATATGGGTAATCGTATTTCTAAGCTCATGGGTCATCACTATAGAGGGACGCAAGTCTGGGAGAGCGCATCTCGTAAAGGCGAGGACAGGAACTCGGTTCTGCGAAACGCTATAAGAGTGGGTTGCAGGGCTGGCTTACTCGTTGAGCATGGGTTTCATACCAATCCAAAAGATGCTGCTTTCTTGGTAGTGCAAAACAATCTCAAAAAACTGGCCATAGCGGAAGCCGATGCAATAGAACAATTTTATAAGGAGGGAATCAATATGAACTATTTAGACAATACGACTACCTTGTATCGAGGAGTAAAGAACGACTTCGTCCGGCAGCTACAGGAGGACCTGATAGCACAGGGCTATGACCTTGGTAAATGGGGAGCGGATGGATCCTTTGGCGGAGCAACAGAGGCTGCTTTGATCCAATGGCAGAAGGATAATAAACTAAAGGACGTAGATGGTAGATTCGGACCAGCATCGAGACTGAAGATGCGACAGCTGAAGGAAGACAAAGAAAAGGAGCAAAACCCTATAGAGGAACCAGCTACGATTGGGGAACTGATAGCAAAAATAGAAGCTATGGAAGAACTTATTGATACCTTGGAGGTTGAACTTGTAGAATATAAGGAATATTTCAAGCTACAGAACAAGCTAGTGAAACAGGTGTAAGCCCAACCTCTTGTTGGGCTTTTTTTTTATACAATATATTTGATTTTGTGGTTATATTTGTGCTAGAGTGATAAGTGAATAACATAGTGTCGAAAAACTAGGAGGACTACTTTGGGACAATACGATTTAATTGCTACTGCTACCTTTGGCTTAGAGTCCGTTGTGGCTAGGGAAGTCAAGAAGCTGGGATATGAGGATGTAACAACAGAAAATGCAAGAGTGATTTTTAAAGGTGACGAAGAAGCCATTTGTCGCAGTAACCTTTGGCTTCGTTCTGCAGATCGGGTTTTTATAAGAATGGGCGAGTTTCCTGCCCACAGCTTTGAAGAACTCTTTGAGCGCACCAAAGCCCTGCCCTGGGGTGATATACTACCTGAGAATGCCAACTTTCCGGTACAAGGAAAATCCATAAAATCCGGTCTATTCAGTGTTCCCGATTGTCAGGCTATAGTGAAAAAGGCTATTGTGGAGAAGATGAAGCAGAAATATAAAAGGGACTGGTTTGAGGAAGACGGACCTAAATTCACCATTGAGGTTGGTTTACTAAAAGACATAGCAACTCTTACCATAGACACTAGTGGGGTAGGTCTACATAAACGGGGGTATCGACAAACAGCAGGAGGTGCACCATTAAAGGAAACCTTGGCAGCTGCCATGGTAGATTTGAGTTTTTGGAACCCAGATCGTTTGCTGCTGGATCCCATGTGTGGTTCAGGAACCATAGCCATAGAAGCTGCAATGATTGGACGAAACATGGCACCAGGGTTAAGGCGACAATTCGATTCAGAGGAATGGCCTTTTATGCCAAAGGAAATTTGGGACAAGGCACGGGAGGAAGCAGAGGATGCTATGGATAGAACCAGAGAATTCCGTATACTAGCTTCGGATATAGATGGTCGCTTATTAAGAACAGCCAGGCAAAATGTAAAACTAGCAGGAGTGGAAGAGTTTGTTGCACTTCAAACCTTGCCTCTAAAAGAAATTAAGTCGAAGAAGAAATATGGGTGCATCATAACAAATCCGCCCTATGGTGAGAGAATGGGAGAACTACGTGAAGCAGAAGCTTTGTATAAGGAGATGGCTGAAGTTTGTAAGGATTTAGATACCTGGTCCTTTTATGTACTTACCTCTCACAAGGGGTTCGAGCGTATCTTTGGCCGAAGGGCAGACCGAAAGCGTAAGCTCTATAATGGTAGGATTCAAGTGGACTATTATCAATTTCATGGGCCAAGACCACCAAGGCAAACAATATAATCATTCAGTTAGACAAATATATTTGCTCTATTGCCGATGTAGGGCAAA